>JABDJB010000043.1 GCA_013003425.1 Gammaproteobacteria bacterium
AGCCGGTCAACGTTACCGCTGTAACGTGCTTATTAAGAAAATGCTGCTCGTACGCCAGCTTCGTCCTGACCTGCAATATTTCAATGCCAGGACTGGCAACCAATGCACCAGAAAAGTGCGGTTCGACCCCTATCAACGCTGCAATTCGTCTACGATGGCCGCTATGTCTAAGTCTATTGTTTTCATTTGCTCATGCATTCTGCCTCTGTTTGCAGCCTCCCTTACCAGCGGTTGCGCCGTCGCGGCGCAGCCCGAAACAGCACCTGCAGGAGACGCGCTGTCAGCGACTCAGGCAGGTGCCGTTGATCGCTTCATTGGCCAGTTCACTGAACTGGGGATGTTCGATGGCGTAGTGCTTGTCGACATCGGCGGCGCAGTTGTCTACCGTAAAGCGTTTGGCTACGCCAACTACGAGCTCGGTGTACGTCACACGCCGAAGCACCGCTTTCGCATCGCGTCAGTATCCAAGGCCGTGACAGATACGGCGATGGCCAGGCTTGTCGAAAACGGCGTGTTGCAGCTCGACACCCCCATCGCCAAGTACCTGCCCGATTTCCCGTCCGCGGATTTGATAACGATTCGGCAGCTCCTCGATCACACTTCGGGCATCGCGCACACCAACCACCTGGACTGGGGCGACGGTTCGGCCTCGTTGAGCACTGCGGAAATCGTAAACCGTCTCGCACAGCTACCGCTGGATTTTCCACCCGGCAGCGATTCGCGCTATTCCAATGGCGGTTATGCTGTGGCCGCGCGCATTCTGGAGCTGATCGACGACGCGCCCTTGACCGATGTGTTGAGTGGAGCACTTTTCGAACCGCTGGGCATGCATGATACCGGTCATCTTGAAGACTCGCGCACGCCCGTTCCCAACCTGGTAACTGGCTATGAACCAGGTGACGTGCCTGGCCAACGTCGCTACCCGCGCTTCTATGCTGTCGAGATCCGGCCGGGTGGGGGGTCGCTCTATTCCACCGTCGACGACTTGTTACGTTTTACACGGGCCGTATTCCGCGAGGATCTCGTTTCGGCGCAATGGCGACGCGAAGCACTCGGCGTCGACGGTGATATATACCTTTCGCAAGGACGCTCACCGGGGTTCGTGGCCAAGCTCTTTTACCGCAAGAGTGACGACATGATCGTTATCAGCCTGGCGAACAGCTACGCTGTACCCGCCGATTGGGCTGATGCAATAGCAGGGCTGTCCGCGTCCGATCCCGTCAGTCCAGGCTGGACCGTCATAGATCCGATCAGAAAATCTATCGATGCCGATCATCCGATGATCGGGACATACACAAACTCGTTTGGCGGCGGCCGGGTTGAGATAGCGCGTTCGCCACTTGACCATCTCACCGTGACCTACGGCGACGAAGACCGCGCAACGGCGCTGGTGCCGCTGTCGGACGGTGCGTTCTTAATGCCTACCTACTTCCAGCGCTGCCATCAGGCGGTGCCTAAAGGTGCTGTGATGTGCCGCATGCTGTCCGGCAATGAGCGTTATGACAGCGTTCTTACTCCGAAACTGTCGACAGAAAATAATTCCGGAACATAGATTTAATGCGGACGACCGCTGTGGGTCGGAAGCCGACCGTGGGAATCGCGGCTGGAAGCCGCTCCTACGGGAGTCCGCGAATGTCGGGTTTTGGCCGACTCGCGCCCGTGAAGGTTGAAGGGTTCCGCGATGCAGGATTGGGGAAAAAGGCCAGGGAACGACAGCTCCCTGGCTTTAATCTATTACTACTGTGACTGGTATTCGCTGACCGTTTCGTAGCTGTTTGTTTCCAGCGGGTAAACGGTTGTTTGTGTCTCGTAGTCATATTGCGTCGCCGGGGCGCTGTATACGCTGTCGGTCGACTCGTAGCCGGTGATGGTATCGGCAGCTGCGGTGCGAACGCCGGCATCAGCCGAGGCGTTAAGCCTGTTGGCCCGCCAGTAGCGTGCACCGGCGATGTCTGCAGCGAGGAACAGCCCGGCATCGGTCATCTGGTACACGGCAAGTCCGTTGGTAAAACTGGCTTCGGCGTTAGCGCCATTACGACCGGCAACGGCGTTGGCCGATGAGCTGGCCAGCCATTGGCTGTCAATGAAATCATTGAAGGTGTGCTCGTCTTCAAACAACAGCACCATGCGAAAAGCCTGGCCGCCAATGCCCAGCCCGATTCCGCCCAGACCCACATGCATGTACGTGCGTTGTGTGCTTGATTTGTGTACCGCAACGCCGCTGCCACCGCCGCCGCTGACAATCAGCGCACCCTTGGTGACGTTAAACACGGCATAACCGAACGCCCGGTCGTACAGGCGCTGTGCCTTGGCATCGGTGGCCAGCAGTTTCTCCAGCGTATGTTTTGCGCTGAGGTCCAGACGGGTTCTCTTTTCTTCGGCACTGGCAAAAAAGCCAGCGGCAGCCGGCTGGGCGGCACCCAGCAGCAGCCCGGCAGCAATGGTGGCTGAGATCAGTCGGGAAAGTCGCTTGTTCATGCACGGCTCCGTACGGTGAAATACTGCTCCGCACCATAACCTCGGATTATGTAAAAGTAAAGCACAACAGCGGGTTAACAGCCATCGCTCAAGCATTTCGGCATCTTTTCCTCCTAAGTAGAGTCGCCAGCCCGCCGGCCAGGAGCGGCAGCGAGGCCGGCACCGGCACCACGGTGAAAGACTGGCCGGCATTGACCTGCCCGAAGGTGTTGCCGGTGGCAATCCAGGTGAAAGCCTCATAGGCATTGCCGGTGCCGGCCAGCTGCAGCGACCAGTCGGCCGGTGTGTCAGAGGATTCGGCGATGCCGATGTCGGTGCTGCGCAGGCCGATCGCGGCGCCCTCGAGTGCGAAGAAACTACCTTCGTAGCTGAGAAACTGTTGTACCGAACCGTTGCTGTCGACCAGCGCGATGCCGTCGGGCGCACCGTTTTGCAGCGCGCCGGTCTCAAAGGCGAGCGTGCCGTAGCCGGTGCCCTGGTCGATTATGGTGCCGCTCAGGTTGAGGGTGCGGTAGATGGTGCCGGTACTGCCGTTGTAGAACAGCAGCGACCAGCCGTCGAGGACGGTACCCGAGGCCCCGGCAATTTCGACGCCTTCGCCGACATCGGTTCCGCCATTGTCGTAGTGCAGCTCATTGATAAAAGGCAGAGTCGACGCATGCAGTTGCAGCGGCAGCGCCAGGATAAAAGCGAGTACGATGTTTTTCATTGTAATTTCCCTTTACGATTTTGCGGCGGGAAATGCAGTCTAGGTGAGAAGGCAGCGCCCACCCACGTACAAATCTTTGTTGAACGTATTGTTATTCGACGGTCGGACACGCAGCACCAGTCGCTGCGATATACCAGACAAGTTGTGAGTGGCCGGGGAGTGGCCGTCGTGATCAGTTACGCTCGATCGGGCGGGTCAGGCAGGTAGGCCCGCCGCCGCCTTTGAGGGAGATTTCATTGCCGCTATAGCACAGCACTTCCACACCAGCGCGCCGCAGCCGGTCTTTTGTGACCGGGTTACCGTCAACCATCAGCGCTTTGCGCGGCGCCAGCGCCAGCACGTTGCATGCCTGCGTCGCGAATTCTTCATCGGGCACCTCCAGAAGGTCCATGCCCAGTTGTTGCAGCCGCTGGCGAAACGGTACCGGTAACAGCGGCGAATAAACCAGCGCAAGATCCCGGTCGAGCGGGCTGATCATGGACATCAGGTGAAACACATCGTCGCGACCACGCCAGTGCGGCAACGGCACGACAATTACTTCATCGACCATTCCGTCCAGCAACTTCGTGAGCTGATCAATCCCGGCCCGGTTTGTGCGATATCCCAGCCCCACCGCGACAATGCGTGGTGCCAGCCAGACTACGTCGCCGCCTTCGAGGCAGCCGTCAGACCCGATAGCCCCGTGTATCGGCACACCCAGTGCGCTAAAAGCCGATTGCAGTTCGGCCGGTTCGCCGCATCGCGCCGGCTTGCCCATGGCGCAAAGAATGGCGCCGGCACTGCACATGACGGCGGCATCCCGTGGATATAACGAGTCCAGCCCGGTAGCCGCGGCTGCCGGTAACGGGTACAAGGTTGCTCCGGCATGTTCCAGGATGCTTGCAAAGCTTTGGTATTCGCGCGCTGCCGCTGTCAGCTTGGGACGCCGGGTGTAGTTCAGCTCGCGCCACTGGTTTTCAATGTTGTCGTCGTTAATCCACGCGGTGCTAACCGGTTTGATGATTACCCGGCCCAATGCCCCGGTATCGTCCTGGCGGCGGGTGTCGGAAGTCATGGTTTCGATCGTAACGCGTCGCCGCGCCGGATGGCAGCGTCGCAGGAATCACGCGGAGGTTTATTCGACGGAGGTCTGCAGATCTCGCAGCCGCAGCTGCACCATTTCCTGGGTGTCCTCGAGCTGGTTTTCGCTGGTGGTGAACACCGGTGGCTGCCGCCGCAGGATAGACCAGTCGCCATGCTCGAGAATCTTTTCCAGGTAGTTCTGGTTCTGCTGCACCATGTGGTTGTACGGGTCAGTGCCCTCAAACCAGTTTTCGAAGTAACGGTAGACCCCTTCGAATACACCGTCGAGCCGCTCGCTTGATACGCGGTCAAAAAACTCCGGGGTTTTCTTCAGCAGGTCCAGCCCCGATTCATAGGTAACCGAGCGGGCGCCCTCTTCAGTGTTGTTTACCGCCAGGCCACCCAGGACAAACTCGGAATACAGCCGGTCGCGGCACTTTTCAAGATAACAACGGTCCGCCATTTGCGCCATCAGGTCGGCTGTGCCAAGCAGCATCCCGACGGTCCGGTGTTTCGGGTCGTCGAGCTCGATCTGGTCGATCTGCCGCTCGTAGCCGGTAAAGTGGATGATCTGCACCGCAGCCGGTACCAGCCGCTCGAGTCCGATCTTTGGTAAATGCTCCGTGAGAAAATTTGCGCCACGCGTGATATGCACCAGCGTGAACTCGGCGCCATTGACCGATTCGTTTTCGTTGTCGTGGACGATGTAACCCGAATCGTGGAAAAGGGCCGTGACGATTCCCAGCGCCGCGTTATCGAAGCCGAGCTGCTCGCCCGGTTCGTGGGCCTTTTCCCAGCCACCCAACAGGCGTGCCATTGCCAGGGTCATGTCCAGCGTGTGCTGCATGTCGTGATACACGGTGTCGCAGCCGCGGTAACCCGCAAGCTCACCCTCGAACAGCTGACGAAACACCTCGAAAGCGCCGGCAATCTTGTCAAAAGAACGGTCGGGATAGAGCTGGGCAAAGATGTCGCGCACGGCCGAACAGACCGTATGCGGGCAGCTTACCTGCACCGTGCCGGTAACGTCGTAGTCACTGAGACGTTGTTGCTTCACTATCGAGTGTCCGCTTTGCCCACGGAGAAAGGAGAGTTTACGAGAAAAACAAAGGGTTTAGCGAGGCTTGCGCCCGGTATTTGAGACGCGCGTCACATTTTTGACGCTAATCCTCGAATTCTGCCCACACCGGCGCATGGTCGCTGGCCCGTTCCAGCCGGCGTGGCTCGACGTCAACGTCACAGGCCGTGCACATTCCGGCCAGCTCAGCGGTGCCGAGAATCAAGTCTATGCGCAGCCCGTGATTGCGGCGAAACGACCCCATGCGGTAGTCCCACCAGCTGAACACCTCGTCGGGCTGCTCGAACTCGCGAAACAGATCACTGAAGCCCAGCTCACAAATATCGCCAAGCGCGCTGCGCTCGGTATCGCTGCACATGATCTTGCCAGCCCACTTTTGCGGGTCATGGATGTCGCGGTCTTCAGGCGCGATGTTGAAGTCACCCATCAGGATGATCTTGTCGTGCTGCTGAACTTCGTTGCTGATGTGCTCGCGCATGGCCGACAGCCACTCAAGTTTGTAGTCGTACTTTTCCGAGCCCACCGACTGGCCGTTGGGTATGTACAGGTTGAACACGCGGATATCGCCAAAGCTGGCAGCAATAATGCGCTTTTGCCCATCCTGGTAATTATCGAAACGGGTCAGCAAATCGTCCGGTTCGGCAAGGTTATCGCTGCGGTAGATCAGCGCCACACCGTTGTAGGTTTTCTGGCCGCTGAAGCGGCACTCGTATCCCATGTCATAAAAGGCGTCGGCCGGGAAATCGTGGTCCGGCAGTTTTGTTTCCTGCAGGCCAAGCACGTCAGGCTGGTGTGTCTTCAGCCAGTCGAGCACATGCGGCAGTCGTACCCGCAACGAGTTGACGTTCCAGCTGGCGATTTTCATTCAGCAATGCCGCTGTAGTACAGCAACGCGGCAATATCCGGCTTGCGTCCGCGAAAATCCATAAACGCCTGCATCGGGTCGACGGCGCCACCGCGCTGCAGTATGGACCGCAGGAAATGACGGCCGGTGTCTGCATCGAGCACGCCTTTCTCGTCGAACAGGGCAAATGCATCGGCCGAAAGCACCTCGGCCCACTTGTAGCTGTAATAGCCTGCGGCGTAGCCACCCCCGAAAACGTGGGCAAAGCCATTGGGAAAGCGATTGAAGTCGGCGCAGGGCACGACTGCTACCTCGTTGCGAACCTCGTCCAGGATCTGGCGGATGCGTCCGCCCTGCGCAGGATCGTATTCGGCATGAACACGCAGGTCGAACAAGGCGAACTCGAGCTGCCGCACCATCTGCATGCCGGCCTGGAACGAACGGCTGCCAACCAGACGGTCAAACATTTCATCCGGCAGTGGCTCATCGGTCTGGTAATGCCCCGAAATCATGTCGAAGGTGTGTTCCGACCAGCAGAAGTTTTCCATGAACTGGCTCGGCAGTTCTACGGCATCCCAGGCAACGCCATTTATCCCGGCGACACTCGGGTAGTCGATGCGCGTGAGGATGTGGTGCAGAACATGGCCAAACTCGTGGAACAGCGTCACGACCTCATCGTGGGTCAGCAGTGCCGGGGCGTTGCCGACCGGCGGCATGAAATTGCACGAAAGATAGGCCACGGGATTGACTGACTCGCCATTACTGCGGTTGCGCCCGACACAGTCGTCCATCCAGGCGCCACCACGTTTGGCCGGGCGCGCATACAGGTCGACGTAGAACGAACCGCAAACCTGGCCATCTTCGGCGTGCACATCAAAAAAGCGCACATCCGCGTGCCAGGTATCAACGCCTTTGCGTTCACGTACTTCCACGCCGTACAGCTGCTGCACTACCTCAAACATTCCGCTCATTACACGGCCGACCGGAAAATAAGGCCGCAACTCTTCGTCGGAGATGGAAAAGCGGCTGCGTCTCAGCTGTTCACTGTAAAAGCCAACATCCCAGGCGTTCAGCCGGTGCCCGGCAAAGTGCTCCAGCTCGGCAAATTCTTCTGCCGCCCGGTCACGGCTGCGGCTGGCCAGATCGCGCAGGAAACCGCTGACCTGTTCGACTGATTCGGCCATCTTCGTAGCCAGTGAGTACTCGGCATAATTGTCGTAACCGAGCAGCCCGGCTGCTTCGTGCCGTGCGGCCAGTATCTTCTCCATCGTTGCGGTGTTGTCCCAGCGGCCTGCGTCGGGTCCCTGGTCCGAGGCACGTGTGACCCAGGCGGTGTACATCTCCTCGCGCAGCGGCGCCGATTCGGCATGGGCGGAAATGGCCTGGTACGCCGGGTAGTCGAGCGTAAAGACCCAGCCACCCTTGCCGCGGGATTTTGCTTCCGCCGCAGCACGCAGCAATGCCCGGTCCGGCACCCCGGCCAGCCGGCTGCGATCGGTGACGTGGCATGACCACGCATTGGTAGCATCGAGCAGGTTCTCTTCGAATTTTGCCTGCAGCGAACTGAGGTCCTGCATCAACGCTTTGAAGCGCTGCTTGTCTTTGTCGGCCAGCGCCACGCCGGCCAGCCTGAAGCTGCGTAGCGACAGCTCGATGAGCCGTTGTTGAACCGGATCGAGCCCGGCATCGTTGCTCTGTACCGACCGCCAGGCCTGGTACAGCTTGTCATTCTGTTTTATCTCGGTCTCGTAGTCGCTGAGTTTTGGCAGGCAGCGGTTGTAGCTGGCTCGTAGCGATTCATCGTTGCGGACGGAGTTCAAATGACTCACCGGTGACCAGGTTTTGCTCAGCCAGTGCTCCAGCTGCTCCAGTGGCGCAATGAGAGAGGCCCACGAGTGGTCTTCGGCCGCTACCAGTTCGGCGATACGCCGGCGGCTGGCTTCAAGAACCTCATCGACCGCCGGTTCGACATGTTCCGGCAATATTTCCGAAAAGCGCGGGAGGTGGTCTGGTGCTGTCAGCGGGTTGCTCATGCCGGGAAAAACTCAGCTTGGATAAGGCGCCCGATAGTATCGGACAGCGCCTGCGCCGCCAACCACGTGGTGTCCGCCACGGCCGGGCGCGGGCTATCATGTAACCGGAAAGTGGCACAATCGGGTTGGTAACGTGAAAACACACTACGACGTTCTTTGTATTGGCGGCGGCAGCGGCGGGCTGGCGGCAGCGCAGCGGGCGGTGATGCACGGCGCCAGGGCGGCCGTCATTGAATCGGGCAGGCTCGGTGGTACCTGCGTCAACGTTGGCTGCGTGCCGAAGAAAGTCATGTGGTACGCCGCGCAGGTTGCCCACACCCTTGAGGACTGCGGTGGATACGGTTTTGACATCACCGTGCGCGGGCACGACTGGGCGCAGCTGAAGCAGCAGCGTGATGCTTATGTGGCGCGACTCAACGACATCTATGCGCGCAACCTGGACCGGCGCGAGGTGCAGCTTTACCGCGCTCCGGCAAGCTTCATCGACAGCCATACTGTCGCGGCGGGTGAAAATGAGATTACTGCAGATCACATCGTCATAGCGACCGGCGGCCGGCCGCGTTTACCGGTAATGCCGGGTGCCGGGCTTGGCATGG
This sequence comes from Gammaproteobacteria bacterium, assembly GCA_013003425.1. Lineage (NCBI taxonomy): Bacteria > Pseudomonadati > Pseudomonadota > Gammaproteobacteria > Gammaproteobacteria bacterium. The sequence continues at coordinate 8,801 of JABDJB010000043.1, forward strand.
TGTCGGATGATTTTTTCGACCTCGAGCATTGCCCGCGCAGGGTGGCAGTTATCGGCAGTGGCTATATCGCGGTGGAGCTGGCCGGCATGCTGGCCGCGCTCGGTGCCGAGGTGCGTATCTTCGTTCGTTACGAGGGCATACTCCGGCAGTTCGACCCGATGCTGCGTGAAATGCTGACCGCCGAAATGGCGCGTAACGGTATTCGGGTTATTACAGAGTCCGGTATCACGGAATTGCGGCAGGCCGGTGATCAGATCAGCGTGGACGGTCCTGGCGGGAAACCGTTATGGACCTGCGACAAAGTGCTGTGGGCCGTCGGCCGTATTCCCAACATCGAGCACCTCGGGCTGGCGGCGACCGGCATCGAACTCAACGCCAACAATGAAATTATCACCGATGAATTTCAGAACACCAATGTTCCGGGCGTCTACGCGATTGGCGATGTTTCGGGTCGTGCCCAGCTCACGCCGGTAGCAATCGCTGCGGGCCGCAGGCTCGCTGACCGGGTGGTTGGCGGCGAGGCTGATCGCAGGCTCGATTACGATTGCATACCGACGGTAGTTTTCAGTCATCCGACCATCGGTACAGTCGGGCTGACCGAGCCGCAGGCTCGCGAGCGCTGGGGTGACGATGTTCGTGTTTACGAGGCCAGCTACAAACCCATGTACGATCAGCTTACCGGCCATGACAGTCGCGCGGCGGTAAAGCTGATCGTTCACGGCACTGATGAACGCATCGCCGGCTGCCATGTTTTCGGGCCGGGGGCGGACGAGATGTTGCAGGGGTTCGCCGTTGCAATAAAAATGGGTGCGACGAAAAAGGATTTCGATGACACGGTCGCGATTCATCCAACCGCTGCCGAAGAACTCGTCACGCTGACATAACTACACGATTTAGCCACTGCAGCAACGCGTGGTACATTGCATGGCCCATTTGGAGGTGCCATGACTGGTTTACATAATAAAGGCGCCCTGCTGGTGCTTCTGTTGCTGCCGATGGCCGGCTGGTGCTCCGTCGACGGCGACGGCGACGGCGTGCCCGACCTCGTCGACAACTGCGTGGAGTCGGCCAACAGCCCGCAGCGCGACACTGACGGCGACGGTATCGGCAATCTTTGCGATCCGGATTTCAATAACGACGGTATTGTCGACCTGCTGGACCTTGCAGAAATGCGTGATGTGTTTCTGCTGCAGGGTGTATTCGACCAGGATCTTAATGGCGATGCCATTGTCGACCTGCAGGATCTTGCTGTCATGCGGCCTTTCTTTCTCGACTCTCCGGGGCCGGCCGGTGCACTGGTCGGCGGACTGGAGCTGACGCCGGTCTTTACAACCGTGGCGCTGTCGTTTCCGATGGCGATGAAACAGGCGCCCGGCGACGCAACGCAATGGTATGTCGCCGAGCGTAGCGGTCGCCTGCTTCGTTTCGACAACGTCGAGGCACCAGCGGCAGCGGTCGAGGTGCTGGACATCAGCGACAGAGTCGACACCTTTTTTGAAGGTGGTCTCCTGGATTTTGCTTTTGATCCGTCCTTCCAGGACAACGGGCGGGTGTACATGAGCTACACCGCCACTGGTGCCAATACCCAGACCAATCCGCTCGATTCACGGCTCAGCAGCTTCACGCTCGACCCGGGGTCTGCGGACGGTGCCTTCGACCCGGACAGCGAAGTGATTATCCTGGAGTACGATCAGCCCTACGGCAATCACAACGGCGGCGGCATCGAGTTTGGTCCGGACGGCTACATCTATCTTGCACTGGGGGACGGAGGTTCAGGCGGTGATCCGGAAGACAACGGGCAGGACAAAACGACACTGGCCGGGGCCATCCTGCGTCTCGACCTGGAACTTACGCCCGCCGACATCGCCGCAGGCCTGACCTACAGGATTCCGCCAGGCAATCCGTTTATTGAAAGTGAAGATTGCAGTACCGGCTGCCCGGAAATCTACGCCTGGGGGTTTCGTAATCCATGGCGTTTCAGCTTTGACCGCGTGAGTGGTGAACTGTACGCCGGAGATGTCGGCCAGGATTCAGTGGAGGAGGTCGACCTGGTGACGGCGGGCGGAAACTATGGCTGGCGCTGTTATGAAGGCAGCCTGGTTTATGAAACGTTCGGCTGCGGGCCGATGGGCGACTATACCTTCCCGATCCAGGAATACAGCCACACCGACGGGCGCTCGATCACCGGCGGTTTTGTTTATCGTGGCGGCAGTTTGCCTGCGCTCGACGGAGTTTACCTGTACGGCGACTACGTGAATGGTCGGATCTGGGGTCTGCTCGGTAGCAACTCGCTGGGAGAACTGGTAGACACAAACCTCAGAATCGTATCGTTTGTCGAATCAGCCGCCGGCGAACTGTATGTATTGGGCCTTTTCTCAGGATCGATCAACCGTATAGGCTTGCCTGAATGACCAGCGCCGGGCTGAAAATGGCTATTAGTTAAGGAGTCGCCTGCAGTTCCCATGAGTGTCACCGTCCGCATCGTCATGCTCACATTAGTGCTCGCTGTCCCGGGCGCCGGTGTACTTGCGGCTGAACAGACACCACCGGCCGGACTGCAGCTCGATTATTCGCTCGACGAGCGGTCACTCGAAAAGATTGCCGACGGCAGCGCCGCACAAGGCATATCGCGGCTGGATGCCGAACCAGACGTCGTAACGGCGCCGGGCACACCGATTGCACTGCTGCTGGCCGGGCTGGTGCTGGCAGCGGCTGCCGCGTTTGTTGTTGGTTTCTGGCTGGCGCGTCGCATGGCTGCGCAGCCGGCCGCAGATGCACCGGTTGCGCTATGGCTTGATGCCGAACAGTTGCAGGCCGACCTGCAGCAACGCGACGGCGAACTCGAAGAGCAACAGCGCAGCTATACTGAGCTGGCTGCGGAGCGCGAACAACTGCTGCTGTCACACGCCGATGAGCTCCATGAACTGCGCGGCGAAAAAGAGGAGCTGCAGCGCGAGCTGAATGCGCTGCGTTTGCGCGGCGGTCACGGTGGCGACGGCAGCGATGCCCAGGCAACCATTGACAGCCTGCGTGAAGAACTGGCACGACTGCACAGCACTGACAGCGACGCGGTTGATCTTCGTGAACTGCCTTCTGCTGCCGCCGACACGGCAGAACTTCGTGCCGAACTGGTCAGCCAGAAGGAGCACATCCAGCACCTGGAGGCGTTGCTGCAGGAGGCCCACGACGAGAGTGCCGCGGCGGAGCAGAGACTGGTGCGGCTCGGCACGCTTGAGCAGGCGCTCGAGGATCGGGAACACGAGCTGCGCGAAGCAACCGCGGAGCTCAGCCGGTTGCGCGAGAAAGCGGAGCAATTCGATGAGCAGGAAAACCGGGTAACGGTTCTCGACAGCGAGTTGTCGTCGCTGCGCGACGAAATGAACGAGCTACTCGGCAAAACCGGGCAGTACCAGGTACTGGTACCGGAGCTGGAAAACAAGCTGTTTCATCGCCAGGAACAAATCGGTGCCCTGGAGTCAGATCTGCACGCTACCGCGGACGAGATTGCCGAGCGTGATCGCGCGACGCGGCACCTGGAAGAAACCATCCAATCGCTGCAGGTTGCTGCCACCGAGTCAGCCGACCGCATTGCAAGCCTCGAGTCAGACCTGCAGTCGGCACTGGCGGAGAACGAATTAGTGCGGCTGGATCCGGACACCGAAGAACTGCATCAGGAAAACATCCGCCTGCGCGCTCGCGTGGAGGAGCTGGAGCAGGAAATCACAGGATCGAAAGCCGCACTCGATGAGGTAAACCTGCATCGCGAGCGACTGGACGAGTGGAATTCCACCGTGACCAGCCTGCAGGCAGAGATCAGGCGCAAGTCGACGCTAATCGATTCGCAGGCGGATCACCTGGCAGAACGTGAAAAACTCGTAGCCGAGCTGCGTGGCCAGATCGAGGATCTTCGCGTTCAGCTGACTTCACGGCAGGACGAATCCGAGTCTCTGCGGGGGCTGCTCGAGCAGGCCGGCAACGTTGTGGTATCGCTGCGCGATGAAATCGGGCACGACGAGCATGCCGCGACCCGCCTGCGGCTGGCGCGCGACCCGGCGCAGGACCCCTTTGCGGAAGAAGGGCCAGCGAATCCTGTGGAAGCCGACATCGAGGCACTGCGTTTTACTTCCCGCAGTCGGCGCGACCTCGGTAATTCACTCGAGAATATCCTGGCCGAGGAGCGTGCGGCGCTGGAGCAGGCTTCACGGCGGATACGCGAACATGACGAAGAAGTCACGACACTGAAAAATGATATTTCAGCCAACCGCGTTGCCATGGTGGCGCTGCGGACACGACTGGAGGAAGCAGAGGGTAGCGGGTCGCACCAGGCTTCGGCGCGCGAACCGGCCAGGATCGAGCAGGAGTTGCAGCAGAGCATGAAGGTGCTGGAAGCACTGCGGGCCGATCTGCACAAATGGCGCGGCCGTGTCAGACCGCTGCACGACGCATTGCTGGCACGGAACGAGAGAATTCAGTATCTCGAAGCTGAGCTTGCAGCCCTGCGTCAGGCACAGGGGCTGGAGAAGCCGCAAGATGAGTCCGACCCGGTGGTAGACGATGTCTCGGCGCTGCTGCGGCGTGAGCAGAACGGCGAGTCACCCGAAGCCGAGCGCGCACGTTGTCTCGATGAAATGAAAAATGAATGGGATCGCATCGTTGCGCTGGAAACCGAGCTGGCCGAAACAGGTGCACGGCTGGCGCGGGTGCTGGAGCTGGATGATTCCCGTTGTCGCCAGATAGAAAGCCTCGAACTGGCCCGCTCCGCTCAGCTGTCCAGGCTGGCTGAGTTGCGCACCGACCTGGCCAGTCTCGGTATCGATACCGACATGCCCGCAGCCGATGCGATCGGCAACGTCGTTGATTTTGGTGCGCGGCGGCCGACCTAGCGCTGCAGAATATATTTAGGCTTTAGCGGCAGCTTGCCGCGCCAGTACTGGATCAGCACGATTCCAAACAGCATGCCGCCGAGGTGAGCGAAATGCGCTACGCCGCTCTGGCTCGAGGTTACTCCCAGCGTCAGCTCCAGTAGTCCGTAAAGCACGACGAAGTACTTGGCCTTTATCGGTACGGGGAAAAACAACAACAGCAGTTTGACGTTCGGGAACATCATGCCGAACGCGAGCAGCAGGCCAAACACCGCACCCGATGCCCCCACCGTGGGATACACAGCGCCACCGGCTCCGGCGTCCATCGTGACAACGACCAACTGCACCAGCCCGGCGCCAATCAGGCAAAAGAAATAATAGATGACGAAATGCAGCGAGCCCCATAGCCGTTCCATATGGCTGCCAAACATCCACAGGGCAAACATGTTGACCAGCAGGTGCAGGTTGCCGCCGTGCAGAAAGCCGTAGCTCACCAGTTGCCACGGCCAGAAGCCCGGCCCACTGTAGCCCGGCCGCGCCAGCCGCGAACCGTCGGCCGCAAGCGGCCACAAGCCGAACAGGTCGGCCATGCCGGACAGCCCGAGCAGCAGCTCTAGAAAGTAGATTGCTACGTTGAGTGCCAGCAGGATGCCGACAATTTTACTCAGCGGTGGCATCGCAGGTCAGCCGTCTTGTTCCAGCGCGGCACGCGCTGCGGCCAGCAATACATCCGGGTGCACACGCACCTTGTAATCCGGATTGAGATACTGGAAATCAATAATTCCGTCGGTGCCGATCAGAAATACCGCCGGAACCGGCAGCCAGTGATGGGTCCTGCCGGAGGCATCCTCGATGTCGATGTCATGCTCCAGCAGCTTGCGGTGATAATCGTCGGTGACACGAAATGCGATTCCAAACGTACGTGCCGCAATCAGGTCATTGTCAGACAACAGTGCGTAACGCAGGCCCTTTTCTTCCAGGAAGGGGGCAAGTATTTCGGGCCGGTCAGCCGAAATGAACAGCAGTTCGTAGCCAAGGTCGAGCAGCGTCTGTTCGGCTTCGCGCATGCGCCACAGGTAGCGGCTGCAGTAGGGGCACCAGCTGCCACGATAGAAGGTGACAATTACCGGCTTGTCGCGGGGCCCCGCGGGGAAAGAATAGGGCGATCCGTCCGCGCTGCGAATCGTGAATGCCGGTGCCGCCATCCCGGGTAACAGGGGCATGACTTCGGTTGGATCAGTCGCCACCCGCGAGCGGAATCCGGCAACGTCAACCTCGTCAACGGCGGGCATGTCGTTGCAGCCCGCCAGCAGCGCTGTCGCGGCAGCACAGCACATGATGCGTTGGAGTGGATTCATCAATAGTAAGTTGGCGAGATCTGCGGGCACTCTAGCATAAGACCTCTGCGCGGCTTACGCGTTCAGGTAGACTGGCCGCCTGATGTTGCGGAAATTCCTGGCAGAAATTCGCAGACGCAAAGTTTTTCGGGCGGCAGTTGCCTACTCTGTCGTTGCCTGGGTGGTAATCCAGATTGCCGACATCACTTTCGAACCTCTGCACCTGCCAGGCTGGGCCCTGACCCTGCTGATAGCGCTGGCAATTGCCGGCCTGCCGCTGGCCGTCGTACTGGCGTGGTTGTTCGACCTGACTCCGGCGGGCCTGGAACGCGATCGTGGCGATGCCGGCAACAGCGCCAGCCAGTCGCCACCACCCGATGCATCGATTGCCGTCCTGCCTTTCACCGACCTCAGCGCGGAGGGCGACCAGGCGTATTTTTGTGAAGGCGTCGCGGAAGAGATTCTCAACACGCTGATGCGGGTGGACGGACTGAAGGTTGCAGCGCGTCGCTCTACGATGCCCTACGCGCGGACCGGTGGCAGGAGCACGGCCGACTTCAGCGAGATTGGTGCGGCACTCAATGTCGCAACGGTGCTGGAAGGATCAGTGCGCAAGGAAGGGAACAAGTTGCGTATCAGCGCCCAGCTGATTGACACGGCAGATGGCAATCATCGCTGGACCCATCGATACGAGCGGGAGATGAGTGATGTATTTGCCGTGCAGGACCAGATTGCCGAAAACATAGCGCGCGTGATGCAGCTGACCCTGCAGCCACAGGATCGTTGTATCGCGCAACGTGCCGGAACTTCCGATATCGAAGCCTACGACTTGTTCCTCAAAGGGCAGAGCTTTTTCCACCGCTGGGGTGCGCGCAACCTGCGTTACGCGGCAGAGCTTTTCGAAAGCGCACTGGCCAAGGATCCGGAGTATGCACGCGCATGGGCCGGGCTGGCAGATGCCAACGCGATGCAGTACATCTATTTCGATTCGCAGGTCGAATATCGTAATCGTGCTCGTGATGCCAGCAAGCAGGCACTGGGGCTTTGCCCAAACCTGCCTGATGCGCATGTGTCGAGAGGTATGTCGTGCTCGATGTTCGGCAACTGGCGCGAAGCCGAGCAGCATTTTCAGGATGCGCTGGCGTTGGACCCGGATCATTTCGAGGCGCTGTATTTCTACGCCCGGGTCTGCGTGCACCAGGGCGAGCTGGAGCGTGCGATCACGCTTTTCGAGCAGGCTGCCGCGGCCCGGCTGTCTGACTACCAGGCACCGCTGCTGCTGCAACAGTTGTACAAGCGACTCGGGCGCATGGACGAAGCGCGTGCGATCGCGCGCCAGGGTATCGCACGAGCCGAGCATCACCTCGAATCGAACCCGGACGATGCCCGCGCGCTTTACCTGATGTCCGGCGCGCTGGCAGATCTCGGCGAGACCCAGCGCGGCGAGCAGCTGCTGCTGCGAGCCATGGCTACCGATCCCACCGAAGCTGCCGTCCTTTACAATGCAGCGTGTTTTTACGCGCGGATCGGCGACGCGGATCGGGCGGTTGAATTGCTGGAGCAGGTGCGGCTGCCGCGCATGGCGGCGGAATGGGCACGGAATGACCCGGACCTGGATACTTTGCGCGGCAATCCACGCTTTGACGCGCTGTACCCGCCCGGCGATTCAACAAACTGAGACAAAACCTTATGGAACCGGCGCGGCTGGCGGTGATCTCACTCATTGCTTGAGAACGGGCAGGGGCTGGTCTTATGCTATCTCCCTGCTGCACCCAGGAGCTACCATGCACAGATTACTTGCACTGCTTGCCATGCTGGCCGCCGCCACGGCGCCGGCGTTGGCAGAGGAAGGCGACACCGAGGCGGGCAATGCACCCGACGACAGGCCGGTTGCGATCGAGAAAGCCGAGCCGGAGTACCCGAAGAGGGCTTACAACAAGTGCATTGAGGGCCATGTGCTGGTGCGCTTCGTTATCGCTACCGATGGCACAACAAAGGATATCGAGGTGCTCAGTTCGCGACCGGAGCGTGTATTCGACAAAGCAGCAATTGCAGCAGTAGAAAAATGGCGGTTCGAACCACGCATACTCAACGGCATGCCGGTACAGCGTGAATCCACCCAGCGACTGGTGTTCGAGCCGGGCTGCATACGCTGATCAATCCGCCGCAAATCCCCTGACTGTTTCCAGGGTGTCGGCCTGCACCGCATTCTTGTCGTCGCGATAACGCCGCACGCGGGCAAACCGCAGCGCCACGCCACCCGGGTACTGATGGCTTTTCTGCACGTCGTTAAAAGCAATTTCGACGACCAGTTCCGGCCGCACATGGACAACATGACCCTCGCGGCCGGTCTCCAGCTCGAGTAACTTGTCTGTCTGCCACGCGAGCAGCTCGTCGGTCAGACCTTTGAATGTCTTGCCGAGCATCACAAAGCCATCGTTATCGCGCGCTCCAAGATGCAGGTTACTCAGCCAGCCCTTGCGGCGCCCGCTGCCCCATTCGGCGGCCAGAACGACCAGGTCGAGCGTATGCACCGGCTTGATCTTGAGCCAGGCTGCGCCGCGGTTGCCGGCTTCATACGGCGCATCGAGGGATTTCGCCATGATTCCCTCGTGCCCGGCTGCCAGCGCGCTGCGCATGAATGCTTCTGCTTCGTCAGCGTCGGCGGTAAAGATACGCGGGATCATCATTTCGTCCGGCAACAGCGCTGCCATGGTCTCGAAACGCTGCTGTGCCGGTGCGTCAATGTAATCGGTACCGCTGGCATGCAGGCAGTCAAAGAAAAAAGCTGTCAGCGGAACAGACTCCTGCATGGTTGCTACATCGTGGCGCCGGCCGAATCGTTTCATCGTGACCTGGAAAGGCCGCGGACGGCCGTCGCCCGACAATGCCAGAACTTCACCGTCGAGAATCAGTTCGGCGGGCTCCAGATTCTTCACCGCATCGACAATTTCCGGTAGTCGCTCCGTGACGTCATTCAGCTGGCGGGTAAAAATACGCACATCGTCCGGGCTTTTGTGTACCTGGATACGCGCACCGTCGAGCTTGAACTCGAATGCCGCGAACTCCAGCCTGCCAAGGGCGTCCTCGACGGTGGCGGCCGGCTGGGCAAGCATTGCGTTTACGGCAGTTCCGACTCGCAATTGAAAGCAGGCGAGGCCCTGTTCGCCATCGGTGAGGGCCACGCCGGCGACAGCCGGCAGGTCACCTGACAGCATGACCGCGCGGCGCACCGGTGTGGCCTCGATACCGGCCGCCGCGGCGATGGCGTCGACCATCAGCCCTTCCAGCGCTCCCTGGCGCAGGTCTCCGAGGAACAGCCGCATCAGGAAACCCTGTTCCTGCCGGGTTGCCGCACGCATCAGTTCGGCCAGCAGCTCCCGCTTATGTTGCAGCGATCCTGGCCCGGCAAGGGCTGCGAGTTTCTCTATGTAGCGATTGACTGCGGTCATGCTCAGGGATGGTTCGCCGGCTGGCGGCTCATCCATAACATCGCGAAGAATGCTGGGTCCGAGGCCGATACGTCCCTGCAGCAATTCGCCGGCCAGCCAGGCAGTCAGCACCTGCAGGTTAGCGGGGCTGCATTCAGCGAGACAGCTGCGCAGCGCTTCGACTTTCTTCTTGCGGCTGCGTGTGGCGGCCACACTGCTGGATGTTTCCGCGACGGTTTTTAGCGACAGCGACACTGCGTCAGCTTATAATAGGAGTGCAGGAAGGTGTTTCGATGAACCATGAAAAAAGATCAGTCGAGCATTATCGTGACTACCAGCTTATCAGCGTAGTCGAATCACAGCCGGAAGGGTGGGTATACACCATTCATGTCGTGGAGCATGACGGCGATACCGATCACCTGCGCTGTGAAGAAAGCTCCGCCGGGCATTACGGCAGCGACATCGAGGCGTTGCACGCTGCCCGCGAGCGGGGTCACGAACTGGTCGATGCACTGGCAGCACAGGTCAGCTGATCACAGCCCGGTGCCGCGCACCAGCTGTTTGAACAGGCTGGACTCGCGTTTGTAAAACCCTTCGGTGTGAAAAGAGTCTTCCAGTTCCAGCAGCTGGATGTCGAGGTGATGATTCAGTTCGTGCAGCAGCGTGCGCAGGTAGGTGCGGAATGCCACCACGCGGCGCAGTTGTGCAGTTCGCATCCAGACTTCGATCGCCGCCAGTCGGCGCCCCTCCGGGGGCGTGTACAGCCCGTGTAATTCGCCCCAGTCGTCGGTCGGCCGCACCGACCTGACCCGCAGCTTGACCCTTGGCACATCAAGCTCGTGGCACAGCGCATCGAGCAGCGCCCGGCTGGTGCGCTCGACCTGGATGCGGTCAGCACTATCGAGGGCAGAGGAGACATGGTGGACCAGTGAGCGCAGACGATCCGGCCGCTTCAGCCGCAGTGCCGCGACCTCGTCACTGGCATCGTAAATACGGCGCTGCTTCTTGTTCAGCTTGCGGTAATAGGCAAAACGCATAGATTGCGGGCATCCGGCCACCGGGCCTGGGTTACGGTCTTATGTCACCTGCCGGGGCTGCAGTACTGCCCGGGCTGTTACGGAATGCTACTATTTCCGGCCTCATTTTCAGAATGAAACACCGATCGCGGGGGATCTATGGTGAATTCAAAGGGTATCCGTTGGCCAGGGGTCTTGTTGACCGTTGTGCTTGTCACCTGCATAACGGCCTGCGCAGACGATGCCACCCGGCTGCAGCGCGCGAAGGAGCAACTCGCCGAGTCGAATTACCGGGCCGCGACCATTGACCTGAAAAATATCCTGCAGGGGAATCCGGAGCACACCGAGGCGCGCGTACTGCTGGGTGAAATCGCTCTGCGCAACGGCGACACTGCCGGTGCCATCAAGGAGTTCCGGCGTGCACGTGAAGCCGGAGCCAGCCCTGATATCTACGCGGTAAACCTGGCACGGGCGCTGTTGCGCGAAGGCCGTCACCAGGAAGTGATAAGCCTGAATCCCGAGTTGCTGACAGATGAGCAGAACAGGGCTGCCCTGCTGGCCATGCGTGGCACGGCCAGGCTGGCGCAGGAAGACACCGCAGCAGCGCAACAGGACTTCTCGGCAGCGCTGGCGCTGGTACCGGACCAAACCGATGCATTGATAGGGCAGGCGCGCCTGGCACAGGCCAGCGGTGATGCTGCTGCGGCACGCGCCAGCCTGGAAAAAATGGTCGCGACGGGCGCAAATAACCACGAGGGCATGGCCGCGCTGGCGCAATTAAACTTCGATGAAGGGAATTACGAACAGGCCGAGCAGAATCTGCGTACGGCGCTGCAGGCTATCGAGGGTACGCGCCTGGCGCACGAGCGCATGATGTACACCGGCGCCCTGATCGACGTGTTGCTGGCCCAAAGGAAGGCAACCGAGGCGCAGGCTGTCGGCAGCAATATGATAAAGATGACATCCGAGCATCCGATTGCATTGTTGCAGGCCGGCCGGGCCGACATGGCTGCCAAGAATTACGATGGCGCAATCGAGAAGGCCGAACGCATCGTTCTGTCGCTGCCGCGGGCTATACCGCCGCGCATACTGCTTGCCGGGGCCGCAATGGCGCAAGGCAATCGCACTCTTGCCGCCACACACCTGCAGGCGGTGGTAAACATCAATCCTGATAACGAAGCTGCACGCAAGCTGCTGGCGCAGGTACGCATGCAGATGGGCGATCCCGAGGAAGCGCTTGCGGTGCTCGAGCCGATGATGGCAGGGGGTACAACCGACCCACAGATCCTTGCAATGGCCGGATCCGCATCGATCCGCAGCGGTGACGTCGCCAGCGGTATCGAGCTGGTGGAGAAAGGCATGGTCAGCAGTAGCGGCAATCCGGCGTTCGCGCTGCAGGCTGCTGTCGATTTCCTGTCCGCCGGTGAACTCGATCGCGCCATCGGGGTGCTGGAGTCAATACCCGAGAGCGAGCAGTTCGGCCAGCGTGAGTTGCTGCTGGTCCTGGCCCTGACGAGAAAAGGGGAAGTTGAAAAAGCGCGGGCAATGGCGCAGGAAATTGTCGACGCCAATCCTGATCGTTCGACGTCGCATCGATTGATGGGCGGCTTTCACCTGGCAGTCAATGAGTTCGACCAGGCGCGTGCAGCGTTCGAGCGTGCACTGGAAATTGACCCGGATGATGTACCGGCAATTCTGAACCTGGGACGCCTCGACGTGAACCAGGGCAACCCGGAAGCTGCCGAAGCGCGTTTTCGCTCGCTGCTCGAACGCAAGCCGGGCGACCTGGTTGCCCTGACTGTACTGGCGGAACTGGCAGAAAAGCGCGGTGATCTTGCGGCGGGCGTAGAGCTTCTGGAGCAAGCGCGCGTCGCGAACCCGGAGGCAATACAACCATTGCTGGTGCTGGGTAACTACTATCATCGTGCCGGTGACACAGAGAAAGCTGTGGAGCTGGCGGAACAGGCGGTGCGTGTCGCGCCGGACAACGCTCGCTCTCAGGTCCTGCTGGGAACCGTGCTGTTGAAAGACAAGCAGAATGAGCAGGCGATAGTTGCGCTACAGCGTGGCATCGAAATCAACCCGGATTACGGCATGGCGCATTTCTTCCTGGGCCAGGCACAGATAGCAACGGGGCGTGCCGAGGCCGGCTACGCGTCATTGCAACGTGCAGCCGAGCTCGAGACGAACGATTTTCGTCCACTGGCAGCACTGGTCGCTGCCGATACGAAGCGCGGCGACTATCGTAAGGCACTGGCCAACGCAGACCTGATGATCGAGCAACACCCGGGCCGTGCGGAGCCGTTCCTGCTCAAGGCAGACGTGGAAGTCTCACGCAAGGATCTGCCGGCGGCGCTGGAATTGCTGGAGAACGCAGTGGCTATCAAGCCAAGTCGGGACCTGGCGTCGAAGCGTTTCACCATCATGCATCAGCTTGGAAGACCCGAGCCATGGCGGGTGCTGGCCGATTGGGTTGACGCCAACCCCGATGATGCCGCTGGCCGTGAGTTGCTGGCAAAGGCATACCTCAGTGCCGGCATGACGGACAAGGCGATCGATAATTTCGAGCAGGTAATGGTCGATATGCCGAATGCAGATGTCGCTGCAACGCTGGCAATGGCATATGCGGAGGAGAAAAATCTCGATGCGGCAGCAAAGTGGCTGGAAGAAGGAATCAGCCTCGAGCCCGACAACATGCCAATCCGCGTTGCGCTGGCCCGTCTAGAACTTAATCGCGGTAACGAGAATGCGGCAGCTACGCTGATGCGCGAGCTGCGCAAGGACTTTCCGGATGCAGCCGAGCCCTATGTAATCGAGGGCGAGGTGTTGATGGCGCAGGGTGACTACAATGGCGCGATTGCCGCGTACGACAAGGCTGCTGATATTTCGCCGTCGGCATCAGCGGCGTTACGCCAGTACCAGGCACAACGCAAGGCGGGTCGTGACGAAGCTTACCGCTCGCTGGAGGAGTGGGCAGAAAAAGAACCAGGCAACATGCGTGTCTCGTTGGCTCTCGGTATGGACTACTCAGCGCGGGACTGGAACGATGAAGCAGTGGCCGCTTACCGGCGTGTGCTGGAAGCTGATCCCGATAATCTCATCGCCCTGAACAATCTCGCCTGGGTATACGATGCGCGCGGTGGCGACCAGGACGCCGAACGAGCGCTGAACGCAGCGACGCGGGCTTACAAGCAACGTCCCGGGGTAGCGGCCATCGCCGACACCTACGGCTGGTTCCTGCTGCGCGCAGGTCGTGGTGCCGAAGCGCTGGAGGTGCTGGAAAAAGCAGCTGCATCGGGTAGTGACCCGGAGATCAACTATCACCTGGCCGCGGCGCTGGACGACCAGGGCCGTACCGCGGACGCCGTGGCACTGCTCGACCGGGTGCTGGCGGACAACGCTGAATTCAGCAGCCGCGCCGAGGCGGAAGTGTTACGCCGGCGTCTTTCGCCCTAGGGAGAATTGATCAACCGGATTGCCGATTTGAACTGATTGAGCGGGTCGCTGATCGATTCGGCAACGACGCCCGGAATCTCGACCGGGGTAACGACCGGTTGCGCCAGGTCAATGACAGCTATCGGTGCGGCGTCCGGGCTTCCGGTGGATCCCTGCACCACGGCATAGAAGCCGTCGGAAACAAGGTTGGCGGCTGCAAACGGCAGGTCTACTGTCGACAGCTCTTCGCTTTCCAGTTGCAGCCAGGCCAGGCCCGTGAGGGCATCGCCTTGCGGCACCAGGTAGAGCCAGCGTAACTGGTCAGTGCTGAATACCGACGGCGGCACACGTGTAGTCATTCCTGCTGTGTAAGCCTGGTAGCTGCTTACCGTGTCGCTCAGGTCTGCCGCGACCGGGTCGTCACCGGACAAATCAAGCGAGACAACACGAAACCCGCTGTCGCCATCCACCGAGTAAATGATTTGCGAACCGGTGTTGGCAACGTCGAGGTTCCACAACCCGTCACTGGCATCTTCGGCTGTTGCCAGCACCGCAGCCGCGGAAGGCAGAAGATAGGGCACACGCACAATCTGGAAAAGTTCCTCGCTGGCCGGACAGGCAGCAAGTACCAGGCTGCCGCCGGGCTCAGAACCGTGATACGAAATCACCGACACCGGGGCTGCCAGGATGCCGGATGCTTCGATCAGGTCGGCAGCCGCGTCAGTAGAGTTCAGCAGCGAGTAAAATGGCGCTGAGTACACCTGCGGTGGTGGTGCGGTACACGAATAGGCGCCGGATGGTACCGGATCGGAATCATCGATTGTAAGCCACAGCATGCTGCCGAGACCCGTCAACAGCCGGGTAAATGGCAGGCCCAGGGTGCCTGGCTCATCAAGCACAGCCTGCGGCGATCCGGCCGGCAGCGCAACGGTGTAGATTGCGCCGCGTTCATCGGCATCGCTGCCCAGCGTGCCGGCAATCGCTGCAGTGTTGCTCTGCGCGGCGAAGAATTGCGGCGACAAAGTACTGTCTTCTGTGAGCCCGGTGTCGAATTCGGTAATTCGGCCGTCAATGATGTTGATTGCAATGAGGTAGCGGTTTGCCAGCGAGACCACTGCAATATCGCCTGAATCAGAAACAACCAGCCCGCCGTCGGGCGCACCGCTGGTGGTGTCGATGGTGAACTCGCTTGCGATCTCCGCCGGCGTGTCAAATGCGATGCCGAGCACGCGGGCCACGCCGTCAGAATCATCGGTCAACACCAGGACCTGCTGCTGTAATTCGCTTATCTCCCAGGCGAGGATATCCTGTTCCGCCGGGACCGCCTGGGTGAGGTCGATCAGCGTCGCCGGATCGCGCGAGTCGATCGTGTAAATACTCAGTACGCCACCGTTTTCGGTGCTGAACACCGCACGCGAGTGTCGCTTGGCGATCTCTAATGTAACGGTGGCTGTAGAGGTGTGGCCAACCAAATCGGTGATTTGATATACAAATTCGTCTTCGCCAATCAGATAAAGAGACGGCGTGTAGGTCAGTATTCCGCTGTTATTTTCCAGCGTGCCGTTGACAGGTTCCTCGATGATGGTGATCTCGAGCGGGTCACCGTCAATATCGATGTCATTCGCCAGGACATTAATCACGACGGTTGCGTTCTGCAGCAGGAGCACCGAGTCATCCATTGCCACCGGCGGTTCGTTTGGCAGCGACGGGTCGGGTATGTCATCGCAGCCGCTGGCCGCGATCAGGAACGCAATCATTGTTGTAACGAGCAGCAGCCGGTTCATACTTTACTCCGTATCAGGCGGAACGCTTGCTGCGCTGTTCCGCGACAAGTTGTCCGAGGGCGTCGACCAGTGCGTCGATGTCATCGGCGGCGTTGTAATGTACCAATCCGACGCGCAAGACGCCGCCGGATTCCAGCAGGCCCAGTGCCTGGCACGGCTCTACGGCATAGCTGTGCCCGGACCAGGAAAAAATATTGTTGCGGCCAAGGTGGCTGGCTATAGCAGCCGGCCGTATACCGTCGAGTGTGAACGAAACCGTTGGCGTGCGCTCGTGTAATTGTCCGGCCGCGGTAATTCCATAAATACAAATGCCGTCAACTGCCTCCAGTCTCTCCAGTAGTTGCCCGCACAGGGCGGTTTCGTATTCGTGTATACCCTGCATTGCCGCGGCGAGACGCCTGCGCCGGTTGCCGCCGTCGGCAGCAAGACCCGCCAGGTAATCTATCGCAGCGGTTACACCGGCGATGGCCTCGTGGCTCTGGGTGCCGGTTTCGAAGCGGCCCGGCACGGTATCCGGTGCGGGTCGCAGCTTGTAGGAAAAAATGTCCTTCAGTAGCTGTTCGCGGCCCCAGAGTACGCCCTGGTGAGGCCCGAAAAACTTGTAGGGTGAACAGGCCAGAAAATCGCATCCCAGCTGCTGCACGTCAACGGGAAGGTGTGGCGCCGAATGCACCGCATCAACAAAAACCAGCGCGCCGAACTGGTGTGCTTTGCTGCACACATGGTTAATGTCATTGATAGTGCCCAGCAGGTTGCTGGCATGGCCGACACAAACCAGCTTTGTGCGGTTCCCCACCAGGCTGTCGAAATGGGCGTAGTCGAGCCTGCCGCTGGCGGTATCCAGGCGCGTCTTTTTGATCACCAGGCCATGGTCCTGCGCCAGCAGCATCCACGGCGCAACGTTGGCATCATGATCCAGCTCGGTGACGATGATCTCGTCGCCTGCCTGCAGCTGCCGGCCGAGGCAGCGCGAAAGCTGAAACGTCAGAGTGGTCATGTTGGGACCGAACACGATTTCGTTGGGAGAGTCTGCATTCAGCAGGTCTGCCATTGCTGCATGACCGGCTTCGTAGATTTCGCCGGCGGCCACCGAGCTGCCAAACGGCCCGCCGAGATTGGCGTTGGCGTCGCGCAGGCAACCGCTGACGGCGTCGATGACTGTTTGCGGTACCTGGGTGCCGGCGGGATTATCGAGGTACACCCGGCGGCGGCCGTTGTCGCTCAGGCCCAGGGCCGGGAACTGTTCGCGGATCGTGGCAATATCTGGTGGCATGATTTGTCAGTGTTCTGGCGGGCTGCATAGGATAACCCGGCCGGCGCCGATTTGTGCACTGCGGCTGCGATTGCCGTGGTATCCCGCACGGTCTACCCTTGGCCGCCACAAATCACAACATCCCACGGGATCAATATGCGAAATTCGACCGGATGGATTAGCTGCGCCCTGATGAGCGCGATCGTAATTGCCGTCCCGGCAGCTGCCGATGACAATAATGGCGAGCCAGCCTCTGTCTATTCCAGCCTGAAGCTGCGCGGTATTGGCCCGGCCATCACGTCCGGACGCATCACCGATTTTGCCATGCACCCGCAGCGCTGGCAGGAGTACTTTGTGGCAACCGCCTCCGGTGGCTTGTGGAAGACCGCCAACAACGGCATCACCTGGCAGCCGGTTTTCGACAAGGAAGCCTCCTATTCGATCGGCGTTGTCATGCTCGATCCGGATGATCCGCTTACCGTGTGGGTAGGTACGGGTGAGAACAACAGCCAGCGCAGTGTTGCTTTTGGCGATGGCGTCTACAAGTCTATCGACGGCGGGCGTAGCTGGGCCAATGTCGGGTTGAAAGACTCCGAACACATCGGCCAGATTGCCTTTCATCCGGATGACTCCGCTACCGTCTATGTTGCCGCGCAAGGGCCGCTGTGGAATTCAGGCGGCGACCGCGGGCTTTATCGCAGCTCCGACGGCGGTGCTTCGTGGCATCGCATTCTGCACATCGACAAGCACACCGGCGTCAACGAGTTTGTTATTCACCCGCAGCAACCGCAACGCATGCTGGCGTCGAGTTACCAGCGTCGTCGTCATGTGTGGACGCTGATCAACGGTGGACCGGGCAGCGGTATACACAAGAGTACCGACGGCGGTGAAAGCTGGCGGAAGATTACCGCGGGCCTGCCGTCCGGTGACATGGGCCGCATAGGCCTGGGCATGGCGCCATCAAATCCGGACATTGTCTATGCGATCGTCGAAGCGGACGCGAAAGAGAAGGGTATTTACCGGTCGACGGACTTCGGCGAAAACTGGGAAAAGCGCTCGGACTATATGGCCTCCAGCCCGCAGTATTACAATGAGCTGATCGTCGACCCGCATAACCCCGATCGGGTGTATTCGATGGATACGTTTGCCCGCGTGTCACACGACGGGGGCAAGACGTGGCAAAGACTGGGCATAGAGCACCGACATGTGGACGATCACGCACTCTGGATCGATCCGGCCAACACCGATCACCTTATTATTGGCGGCGACGGCGGCATCTATGAAAGCTGGGACATGGGCCAGACCTGGCGCCACGTTCGCAACCTGCCAATTACGCAGTTCTATCGCGCGACGCCGGACAACGCCAAGCCGTTTTACCGGGTTTACGGTGGCACTCAGGACAACAACTCACTCGGCGCCCCCTCACGCACCACAAATATCCACGGTATCGCCAATTCCGACTGGCTGCTGGTGCTCGGTGGCGACGGCTACAAGCCGCAAATCGATCCGCAGGATCCGAACATAGTCTATGCGCAGTACCAGTACGGCGGTCTGGCGCGCTACGACCGGCGCACGAACGAGCGCGTTTACATCACGCCACAGCCGGATAACGACTCTGACCAGTTACGCTGGAACTGGAACTCCCCGCTTGTCCTCAGTCATCACGATCGCAAGCGGCTGTACTACGGCGCGGAACGCGTTTTTCGCACTGACGATATGGGTAATTCATGGCGGGCTATCAGCGGCGACCTGTCGCGTCAGCTTGATCGTAACAAGCTCGAAGTCATGGACCGGGTGTGGAGCGTGGACGCCATTTCAAAGAACCGCTCCACCTCGCTGTATGGCAGCCTCATTGCGCTTGCCGAAAGCCCGTTTGATGAAAACCTGCTGTATGCCGGGACCGATGATGGCCTGATCCAGGTCACTACGGATGGCGGCACCAACTGGCGCCGGGTGAATCGTTTTTCCGGCGTGCCGGACATGTCGCTGGTCGAAGACATCATCGCCTCCCAGCATGACGCCGATGTCGCTTATGCCGTGTTCGATAATCACAAGCGGGGCGATTTCAAGCCGTATGTCCTGGTCAGCCGCGACCGCGGACGCAGCTGGCGCAGCATAAGTGGCAACCTGCCGGAGCGAGGCAGCGCGCATACGATTATCGAGGATCATGTCGATCCGGATCTGCTGTTCGTTGGCACCGAGTTCGGCGTGTTTTTTACCCAGGACCGGGGCCGCAAGTGGATCCAGCTGAAGGGCGGTTTCCCCACCATTGCCGTGCGTGATCTGGAAATCCAGCAGCGCGAACAGGACCTGGTTATCGGTACCTTCGGGCGTGGCATTTATATACTCGACGACTACACACCACTGCGTGTCCCCTTCAGTCAGTTGGCCGACAGCGCGGCTCGGCTGTTTCCCGTGAAGGATGCCCTTCTTTATATCGAGGGCAGTAAATGGGGCGGCAATGAAAAAGGCAGCATGGGTCACGGGTTCTATGCTGCACCAAACCCGCCTTACGGCGCCGTGTTCACCTATTACCTGCGTGATGGATTGAAAACCCGTAAAGACGCGCGTCGCGAGAAGGAAAAAGAAGTAAGGAAAGAAGGCGGCGATACGCCCTACCCTGAATGGAATGCGTTGCGGGCCGAAGATCGCGAACAGGAGCCAAAGGTTTTCGTGGTGGTGCGCGACAGTGACGGCGCGGTAGTCAATCGCGTCAGCGGACCGACGAACAAGGGCATCCATCGTATCGCATGGGATCTGCGCCTGGCGGCGCCGGATCCGGTCAAGCTGGGCGACCAGGGTTTTCGCTCGCCGTGGGCATCCGATCCGATTGGCCCGCTGGCGTTGCCCGGACGCTACACCGCAACACTGGTTACGGCCGTCGACGGGAAATGGTCTGACGTGAGTCAGCCTGTGGCATTTAATGTCACGCCATTGGACGAGGGTGCGGTCCTCCTGGCTGACCGCGCGCAGCTGCAGCAGTTTCAGCTGAAAACAGCCCGCCTGAGTCGTGCCGTCAAAGGTGCCGTAGAGGCCGGCACAGAAATCCAAAGCCGCATCGATCACCTGCAGGAAGCATTACTGCGTACACCGGCTGCATCGGCCGCTGACCAGCAACGTTTACGCGAGATCGAACTGGCAATGGCGGATATCAGCGTTGCCCTTCGTGGTGACCAGACCCTGCGATCCCGCAGCGAGGTGTCGCCATGGTCTATTTCACAACGCGTCAGCAGTATTGTCGGTGGTCACTGGAAATCACAGTCGCGGGTCACCGATACACACCAGCGTGCTTACGATCTGGCGGCCTCGGCATTTGGCAAGGCGCTGGCGGACTTGCGTGAGGTGCGCGACAGGCTGGTGGCTTTCGAAGCTGATGCAGATCGCATGCTCGCGCCGTGGACGCCGGGACGGTTGCCGGACTGGCAGCCAGAATAGGTGTGGGAGCGGCTTCCAGCCGCGACGACTTGCGACCTGTGGGAGCGGCTTTGTGGGAGCGGCTTTGTGGGAGCGGCTTTGTGGGAGCGGCTTTGTGGGAGCGGCTTCCAGCCGCGACGACTTGCGATGGGTTCTCGCGGAAGCGGCTTCAGCCGCAAATAATGCCTAGCCGGGCCGGTTCGACGATTTCAGACGCGTGTGACCAGATCGAGCGCGAATGAGGCGCGGATATCCAGCAGCGAATCTGTCTGTGCCTGCAGGGGATCAGAACGAATTGCAGCAAGCAGCTGTTGTGTTGAAGTGGCAGTGCCGGCATCGAAATACCCGACCCATGCATCTCGGTTGCGTTTGGCCAGGTACTGGGCGCTGTCGGCCAGCCCCAACACCTGCTCCCAGCTGATGCGCTCCGGCTGTTCAGCAGCAAACGGGTAGCAGGCAAAGCCGAGGGATGCTGTCAGTCGGACGACCTGGCCATCGGACAGTGCAAACACATGATTTCGTACATCGCTGCGTATACGCCCGGCCAGCGCTTCTATCTGATCGGGATTCGCGTTGCGGCTTACAACGACAAATTCGTCGCCGCCCCAGCGGATGACAAAATCCGAGCTGCGGCACACGCCCAGCAGTATGTCGCGCACCTGCAGCAGGACTTCGTCACCGGCCACGTGACCACAACGGTCATTGATCACCTTGAAATGATCGAGATCGATCATCAGGAAGACGATATTGAACACGGCAACCGGCTCAGCCGGGTCATCGGCTCCCTGCAGGCGACGAATCAGCTCAACATCGCGGAGCACTTCCTCGAACAGGAAACGGCGGTTACGCAAACCGGTCAGCGGGTCGGTCAGGCTGGCTTCCAGCAGCCGTTCGTTGGCTCTCGTCAGGTCGTCGTTTATCTGCGCCAGCTCGGAGGTGCGGTTGCGTACTTCGTGCTCCAGGCGGTGCCGATAGTCGGCCTCCATCTGTAGTCGCCGCCGCTGTACCTGCCATACCGCGATAAGCAGCACGGCAATTGCAGCGACAAAAAGCAGGTAGTGGCTCAGGTTCACGCCACACCCCTGTCAGGCCAACTCCGGAACGCTGCCTTCGGTTGCACTGAGGCGCTGGTCGGCGCGGTTAACCAGCGGAAGGAAGCGACCACCTGGAACCGATTGGGAAAAGTAGAAACCCTGGTACTGGTGGCAGCCCCATTCACGAAGGAGTTCCAGCTGCTCGACCGCCTCGACGCCCTCGGCAACCACGGTCAGGCCAAGCCGCCTGGCAAGCGCCACCATTCCGGCAACAATGGTTGCATCCCGGCCGTCGCGCATCGCTCCACTGATATAGGAGCGATCGATTTTCAGTGCGTCGATCGGCAACTCTTTCAGGTAGGCGATGGCCGATTCGCCGGTACCAAAATCGTCGATCGACAGACGCACGCCAAGTGCCTTGAGCCGATGCAGCTGACTCAGCACCTTGCTGTCGCGCCCGACGACACCGCGCTCGCTCAGCTCCAGCTCCACCTGGCGCGGATCGAGCCGGCTCGTGTGCAGCGCGCGCTCGACAACCTCAACGACGTCATTGTGACGCAGCTGGTAAAGCGACAGATTTATGCACATGCGCAGATCTTCGGCGCCGGCATCAATCCATTGGCGCAGCTGCCGGCAGGCACTGTCGATTACCATTGCCCCGACCCGCGTCATGAGGCCGTTTTTCTCAGCGATGGGAATAAATTCAGCCGGTGATATGCAGCCTTCCACCGGGTGATGCCAGCGCAGCAATGCCTCCGCACCCACCACACGGTTTTCGCTCACCTGCAGCAGCGGCTGGTACTCCATATATAACTGTGCACGGTCGATGGCTTCGTGCAGCATCGAATCCAGCTGCAGCTTGCGCGCGCTGCCAGCGACCAGCGGCTCTCTGAACATGCTGAAGCCACCGCCACGCTGCTTTGCTTCACGCAAAGCAATCTCTGCATGCTGTAACAGCTGGTCGGCAGTTTCGCCATCTACCGGAGCCACTGCCGCGCCAACGCAGGCGGACAGATAAATGGACTGGCCGTCTATCTGCACAGGCAGGCTGAGGATATCCAGGATCTTGTGAGCAAGCCGCGAAAGGTCCTCGGCATCGGACATACGGCTTACGGTTACGCCAAAGCGCACGCCACCAAGGCGTCCGGTCGCGACGGTCACCAGCCCCTGACCAACGGCAGCACTTTCACTGAGACAGTTGCGTAGTCGTTCGCCGACCCGCACCAGTACCCGGTTGCCGTTGTCATGACCCAGTGCTTCGTTGACGAGGCGAAAACGATTTATCCGAACCACGAGCAATGAAAGACCAGCGGATTCTGTGCGATCGACAAAAAGCGACTGTTCGAGCAGACGCTTGAATTTGGCGCGCGAAGCAAGCCCCGTCAGCTCGTCGCACTCGACGCTGCGTTCCAGGTCCATCCGGGCGACTTCTGCCTCGGCACGCGCGCTGTGTAGTGCATTGATCGCGCTTGTCAGTTCCTTGCGCTGCACTTCGATGTCGGCAACCGCAGCCGCGCGACGGCTGACCAGGTTCCAGTCGTAAGGCTTGCGTACCAGTTCGGTGACATGAGGTGAATCAAGTGCCACCTGCACATCACGGGAATTCGCGCACAGCACGATTGTCGGCAGTGGCTCACGATTGCCACACAGTGGCAGGGACTCATAGAGGCACCTGCCATCCGCATCGCGTGCTGCGGCATCGACAATAATTACCGATGGTTGAAGCTCCCGCGCAACCTGCTCGGCGCTGGCCGGCTCTTCGACGATAGTCGTAAGAAACCCTGACTGTTCCAGCCAGCGCGGCCCCCACTGCAGTGAGCGCGAATCCCGACAGACCAGCAATGCGGTGCGGAGCCTGCGACGATCCTGTTTCGCCGCATTATCAGGCGGCGCGTGCTGTTCGATTTGTTCTGACAAAACTGCTTTCCGGATGTTGATCTCGTGAGGCTCATTGGAGCAGAACAGTCCAGTTTTTTTTGTGAGCGCAGTGCCGAATCTTCAAAAATTTGCTTTTATGTCAACGCCAGACACAGACCTGAACGGACCTGTTTCACATAAGTCGTTACATTTTCCAAAGCGTTGCAATTGGCCGGGCCCGGGTGGCCCGTAAAGAGGTTTATTTGAAGGTGCGACCGCCCAGCATTTTCAGGCCTTCAACCAGCAGCCACAGAAACAGGATGGGAATTATTATCGTCTGCAGTACAAAAATGACGATGAGGTTGATGATGTGTTCGCTGGCATTGGATGCCCGCTCACGGAAGCGCTCGAGCCGTTCGGCCACGTTCATGCGTTGCAGGGAGTCGTCGAGAAATGCGCCCAACCGGTCGAGCACGGACTGGTCCGGTAATGGCGCAGGTGGTGCGTTATCACGGCTCATTTCAATGATGTCATCGCTGGTTGCCTGCAGCGCCTGCGTTGCTGCCTCATGCTGGGCGGCAAGGAAGGTGTCGAAAACCATACTGGTGCCGATGATGACTACCGGTATCGCAAAGCGCAGGGCAACGGCAACCAGCGCGAAACGCAGGCCAAGCCGTTGCCAGCGTTCGCCGCCGCGCAGCCATAGTGTTGTTACGAGCGCCACAAGCGACAGCACCAGGAACAGGTTTACACCCCACCAGCCGGTGACATCGAGCAGAATGTTCTGCAGTCCGAGCGCGCTGGTGGCCACCAGCATTACCGAGGAAAACCTTTCGATCAGATCATTGATCGGATCGAGTACCTGCCCGACGGTGAAATTCATACCGACGCCGGCTGGTTCAACCGCAACCTCGGTGCCCTGGGCAACCGAGATCACGCCGTTGAGTGTTCTGGCTACGGCAAAGGTGACAAGAGCACGTCGAAACGCCTTTTCGGCAGCTTCGGCACCAAAATCATCCAGTTGCCCTGTGAATGCTGCGATTACAGCAAGCAGGCAGGCCACAGTTATCAGGATCCTGCGTGTCATATGGCCATACTAACGCAATGATTCCGGGTTGATGCGGCGCACCACATGCGCTGTCGGTTTTTGGACTACACTGATTTGGAATAACTATAACTACGTGTCTGAGCAAAAGGGGATGATCATGGCCAGTAGTCCGCACCTCGAGCAGTTCATGGAAGGGTTGCAACGCCGCAACCCGGGCGAATCAGAATTTCACCAGGCAGTGCACGAAGTTGCCGCCAGCGTGATTCCATACATCGACGAGCATCCGGAGTACCGCGACGAGCAGATTCTGGAACGACTGGCAGAGCCTGACCGTATAGTGATATTCCGGGTCGCCTGGGAGGACGACAAGGGAAATGTGCGGGTCAACCGCGGTTACCGGGTTCAGTGCAACAATGCGATTGGACCTTACAAGGGAGGGTTGAGGTTTCACCCCAGCGTTTCCTTGAGCATCCTGAAGTTCCTGGCCTTCGAGCAGGTATTTAAAAACAGCCTGACCGGGTTGCCGATGGGTGGCGGTAAAGGTGGTGCCAACTTCAATCCGAAAGGTAAGTCCGATCGTGAGGTAATGCGTTTCTGCCAGGCCTTCATGACGGAGCTGTTCCGGCACATCGGGCCGAATACTGACGTGCCCGCCGGAGATATCGGCGTGGGCGCGCGCGAAGTCAGCTACCTGTTTGGTCAGTACAAGCGTTTGTCCAACCAGTTCACCGGCGTTATCACCGGCAAGGGCCTGGCGTTTGGTGGCAGCGAGATCCGTGTGGAGGCAACCGGTTACGGTTGTGTCTACATGATGGAAGACATGCTGACGCACATCGACAAGCACATCGACGGCCACACGGCGCTGGTGTCTGGCTCCGGTAACGTGGCGCAGTACACGGTCGAAAAACTGAACGAGCTCGGTGGCAAGGTGCTGACGATGTCCGACTCGTCCGGCTTTGTTTACGACAAGAACGGCATTGATGCCGAAAGGCTGGAGTTTATCAAGGAACTCAAGAATGAACGTCGCGGGCGCATCAAGGAATACGCCGACAAGTACGGCGCCGAGTTTCATGAGGGCAAGCGGCCATGGATGGTGCCAGGCGACCTGGCATTTCCCTGCGCAACGCAAAACGAGATCAGCCTGGATGATGCCAAAGAGCTGATAGGCAACGGCTGCAAAGCCGTATCCGAAGGCGCCAACATGCCGACGGTAAAAGAGGGCGTCGACGCTTTCATCGACGCGAACATACTGTTTGCACCAAGCAAGGCTGCAAACGCCGGTGGTGTGGCAGTATCCGGCTTGGAGATGACCCAGAACAGCATGCGCCTCAACTGGGGCCGCGACGAGCTCAACGAGCGTCTGCGTGGCATCATGCAGGGCATCCATGAACAATGTGTGCGTTACGGCACGGAAGGAAAGAACGTCAATTATCTCAAGGGCGCGAACATCGCCGGCTTCGTCAAGGTCGCCGATGCCATGATGGCTTACGGCATTGTTTGAGCTGACGGTTGACTTTAAGAGTTCAGGTTGCGGTAGTAGGGGCCGGGCCGGCAGGGATTAGCGCCGCGGCGCACGCGGCAGAAACCGGCACCAGCCACATACTGTTCGAATCGACTGCGGCGCACGCCGAGACGATCCAGCGCTACCAGAAAGGCAAACACGTCATGGCCGAGCCTGGCGTGTTGCCGCTGCGTAGTGATGCCGGTTTCGAGGCCGGCACACGTGAGCAGGTTCTGGACACCTGGCAGCAGGCGCTGGAAGACAAGGGCGTCAATGTTCATTTCAACTCCGGCATCGTCGCCATTGAAGGGCAGCATCCGAAGTTCCTGCTGAAAACCGCCGGTGGCGACCTGTTCGAGGCGGAGAACATTGTTCTTTCCATTGGCGTGCAGGGCAGCCCGCGCAAGCTGGGCGTGCCGGGTGAAGGCCCGCCATGGGTGCAGTACACACTGGATGATCCCGACGAGTACAAGGACGAGTCCATCGTCATTGTCGGTGCCGGTGACGCGGCAATCGAAAATGCGGTTGCGCTGGCGGAAAACAACACTGTCTATGTCGTAAACCGCAAGGACGAATTCGCCCGCGCCAAGACCGGCAACCTCAACTTGATAATGCGTGCAATCGAGGATGAGAAAATTCAGTGTTTTTACAAGAGCAACGCGGTGCGCATCGAAGAAACACCTGACAGTGAGCGTCCGGCACTGCTGGTGCTCAACACCGAGGATGGTGAGGCCAATGTGCCGATAAATCGCATCATTGCGCGTATCGGTGCCATTCCGCAGCGAAAATTCGTCGAGTCCTGCGGCGTTGAATACCCCAGCGAAAAGCCCACCGCAATCCCGCAGCTTTCCGCCAAGTACGAGTCGAATGTGCCCGGGCTTTACATCATCGGTGCGCTGGGCGGATACCCGCTGATCAAGCAGGCGATGAACCAGGGCTACGAGACCGTCGAGTACATCCTCGGCAACGAAATCGGCCCGGCCGATGAACCACTGCTGGAAGAAAAATTCCGCAATCTCGATTTCGGCAGCGTCACAGAAACGCTGGCGCTGATGCAGGAGCGCATCGCGCTTTTCGGCCCGCTCAACAGCCTGGTGTTTCGCGAGCTGATGCTCGACTCCACGATACGCACGCCGGTGCGCGGCGAAGTGGTGTTTGCTCTCAATGACTACACCGACTCCTTTTATACAATTTTCAACGGCGGCGTGCTGATCGGCCGCGGCGACCCGAAAGATGCCTCCCTGCCGCTGCGTCAGGGTCAGTTTTTCGGTGAGATGAGCCTTATCTCCGGCCGCCGTCGAACCGCAACGGTGGTGGCCGACTCGGACTGCGTACTTATCGAGACACCACGGCGGACGATGAAGAAACTCATCGCCTCTGATGACCATGTCCGGCAAACGATCGACAATGCCTTCATCCTGCGTGCCATCCAGTCGAGTTTTGCACCGGATGTGCCGGCATCTGAACTGCGTTCAATTGTCGAGGCAGCAAAGCTGCGCGAATTCAAGCCGGGCGAAGTTCTTTTCAACGAAGGTGACGAGGGTCACGAATTCCACCTCATCCGCAATGGCTCGGTGTCGGTGTCAAAAAACATCGGTGGGCGCGATATCCCGATCAACTACGTGCGTGCGGGCAACTATGTCGGCGAGATGGCGCTTATCAGCAACATGCCGCGTAATGCCACAGTTGCCGCGACGGTAAAGACGGCGACTATCACGCTGGATCGTGATTCTTTTAACGATCTTCTGGGCCGCGCGCCCGAACTGCGCGACCGGATGGAAGCGCAGATCGAGAAGCGGCTGAAACAGGTTGCGGACATGAAGGCGCTGCCCGACAGCGGCGACATCATCGAGTTCTTCCAGCGAACCGGTGTTATCGAGGCAACCGATGTGTTGCTGATTGATTCTTCCTTGTGCGTGGGCTGCAATAACTGCGAAAAGGCTTGTGCCGAAACTCACCAGGGCACATCACGGCTGAATCGCGAGGCCGGCCCGACTTATGCAACCGTGCACGTACCTACGTCCTGTCGTCACTGCGAAGATCCGCATTGCATGACCGACTGTCCACCGGATGCGATTCACCGCAATGTCAACGGTGAAGTGTATATGGATGACAGCTGCATCGGCTGCGAGAACTGCAAGAACAATTGTCCTTACGGCGTCATTCACATGGCGGTGGTCAGCGACGAGAAGCCGAAGTTCTGGCAATGGCTGCTGTTTGGCAGCGGTCGCGCGCCGGGCGAAGAGGTTTACGTCAAGACCGATGCGTCAACGCCGAAGAAAGCGGTCAAATGCGACATGTGCAAAGGCCTGGATGGCGGTCCGGCCTGCGTGCGCGCGTGCCCGACCGGCGCCGCGTTGCGTATCGATCCGAAGGAATTTGTGCGGCTGTCACGCGGCACGAGGACCTGATGCGTCATGCATGAATCGATTCTTGTTTATCGTAACCAGCGCTATCTGTGGATCGCGCTGATTCTTGCGGTGGTATCGGTACTTGCTTACGTGCTTTATCCGTCTGCCTATCCGCCCAATGGCGGCACCTGGCTCGGCTACACGCTGGGTACCATCGGCGCGCTGCTGATTCTGTGGCTGACAGCGTTTGGCATACGCAAGCGGCGCTACCAGGCAACCGGCAAGCTGGAGGGCTGGCTGTCGGCACATGTGTATCTGGGCACCGCTTTGTTGCTGGTGGCGACGCTGCACGCTGGATTCCAGGTTGGCTGGAACATTCACACGCTGGCCTACGTGCTGATGTGCGCGACTATTTTCAGCGGGTTTTACGGCGTATATGTTTACCTGCGCTATCCGTCGCTGCTGAGCCGCAACCGCGGCGACATGACGCTGGACCAGTTGATCAGCAACGTCACCACGATTGACAGTCAGAGCCTGCGGCTGGCGCGCGGTTTACCCGAGGACGTACGCGAAGTCGTTACCAGTGCCATCAATCGCACGGTGGTTGGCGGCACCATGCGACAGCAGCTGTCAGGGCGCGATTATTCCAAGGTAGTCATTCCTACTGAAGACGGCGCAAACTTCAGTGTCGAAAGAAACGCTGACCAGGCGCGCGCGATCGAGTGGCTGGCCAGCCGCCAGTCGCAGTCGACAGACGGCGAGGTGAACAAGCTTATCGACGAGATCAATGGCTTCTTTGCCACCCGGCAAATGCTGCTGCGCAGGGTCCGTGGGGACATCAGCATGCAGGCGCGTCTGCAGTTCTGGCTCTATCTGCATATTCCGCTGGCGATCGCGCTCATTGCCGCGCTCGCTGTTCATATTATCTCTGTGTTCCTGTACTGGTAGGCGCCAATGCGGATTCTGGTACGTTTTTTAACCCGCAGAGAAGGCGCGACAAAAACCCGCGACAAGATATTTGACACCGGCGCACTGACACTGGGGCGCGGTACCGACCAGACGCTGCATATCCGCCATCCCGGCGCCGCGTTGCAGCACGCGACGATTACCAGCCGCGAAGGGCGTCTACTGTTGCGGTCGCAAAGTGTCAGCGGTGTCAGTGTCAACGACAATATTTGTCGTAGCGCATCGCTGAAGATCGGCGATCGTATCGGCATCGGTGACAACATTCTTACTGTCATCGAGCCGCCGGACGATTTTGATTTTGCGCTGACCTTTGAACTCGACCCGGAGGCCAAAGCTGCCGCGGCCGCGCCGCCACAGTACAAAACCAGGCTGTCAGAGCTGGGGTTGCGCCCGCGCCGCTGGGCGTGGATCGCAACAGCAGTGGTCGTGCTGGCCGGTCTGCTGATACCGGCACTGGTGTTTTTCAGCGACGATACCGCCGCGATGCTGCGCAATACGCCGCTGGTGCCGGACGATCACCTGTGGCTATCGGGCCCGATGCACAATGCACACCGCTCCATCGGGGAAGATTGCAGTGTTTGCCACACCCCGTTTCGCCGCACACCCAATCACCTGTGTCTTGACTGTCACGAGGATGTAGAGCAACACGTGGGTGAAGCTTCGCCGGTGAGCAGCGAGCTGTCCGAGCGGCGCTGCCAGGAATGCCACAAGGAGCACAACGAGCCCGAAGCGCTGGTCTTGCGCGATCACATTGCCTGCACCGATTGCCACGCGGACATTGCCGGCTACGATGCGCAGACTGAATTGCTTGACGTCAGCGGTTTCCTCGCCGGGCATGCCGGTTTCAGCGTCAGCCTGCTGCAGCCGGCAGCAGACGGCTGGGAAACGATACGCGTGTCACTGCGCGACCCGCAGCTGGAGGAAAAATCCGGGCTTAAGTTTCCACACGCAAAGCATCTCGCGCCCGAAGGTATCAAGGGTGTCGATGGCGATGTCGTGCTCGCTTGTGCCGACTGTCACCTGCCGCTCGGTGACGGTGCCATCATGCGGCCGGTCAATATGGAACGCGATTGCCAGTCGTGTCACACGCTGGACTTCGAGCCAAACGACCCGGTCCGGCAGGTGCCGCACGCGCAAACCGATGTCGTGATCCGCGACATGGAGGAGTATTACGCCTGGCGTTACCTGTACGGTGTCGAAGACACCAGCGAACTGGGCATTGATCCAGCCGTATTCCGACGGCCCGGCAAGATTGACGATCGTCGCGTGCGCGAACAGCTGATCCAGGCTGCTGGCGTGAAGGCCCTGCTAACAGCAAAGGAGCTCATCAATGAGCGCACCTGCGCCAACTGTCACGAGGTAAACGCAACTGACCGGTGGCCCGGTTTTGTGGTTGCACCGGTGCAACTGACCAAACGCTGGATGCCAAAAGGGCGTTTCGATCACCAGCCGCACAAGGCCTTTGAGTGTGTCGACTGCCACGCAGCCGAAACCAGCGAGGAGGCAGGCGATGTACTGATGCCGGACGTCTATGATTGCGGCGACTGTCACTCTGGCAGTGACGAAGCCGGCAAGATCACGACAGCGTGCATTGACTGTCACGGCTTTCACATGGAAGGGATGGGCCAGTGGCCACACTGAGACTCGCAGCATTTCTGTTGGCGGGTCTTTTGGTTGCAGGATGTGGCGGCACTTCAGGATCATCGCCGGCACCGGCGACCGGTAGCGGATCAGGGTCACCACCGCCGGCCACAGGCTGCGATGGCTCGTGTGCAGGGCCCGGAAGTTTTCTTTCCAGCAGCGATGTGCAGACCGTTATCGCGCAGGCAGTCGCTGAGGCACAGGCACGCAACGTTGCGGCTACGATTGCCGTGGTCGACCGGGTGGGAAACGTGCTCGGCGTTTTTCGTATGACCGGTGCCGACACCGAGATCACCATCAGCTCAACGCCGCCTGGTCCGGAGATTTCCGGCGGGCTCGAAGGCATATCTATCATTCCCGACACCATGGCCGCGATTTCCAAGGCCATTACCGGCGCCTATCTTTCCAGCGAGGGCAACGCGTTCACCACGCGCACGGCATCGCAGATCGTGCAGGAGCACTTTAATCCGGGTGAAGCATTCCAGGCGGCCGGGCCGCTGTTCGGTGTGCAGTTCAGCCAGCTGCCGTGCTCCGATTTCAGCACGCGCTTCAATGGTGCCCCCAGCCCGGGGCCACATCGCTCGCCGCTGGGTTTGTCGGCCGACGCCGGTGGCCTGCCGCTGTATCGTGACGGCACGCCTGTCGGCGGTGTTGGCGTAATTGCAGATGCGCTTTACGGCCTCGATAAAGATCCTACCGGTGACGTCGATGCCGATGTCGACGAGTTAATTGCGCTTGCCGCCACGGTTGATTTCGAGCCACCGCAGGACAGGCTGGCCTCACGGATCACCG
Source organism: Gammaproteobacteria bacterium (assembly GCA_013003425.1). Classification (NCBI taxonomy): domain Bacteria; kingdom Pseudomonadati; phylum Pseudomonadota; class Gammaproteobacteria; species Gammaproteobacteria bacterium. The sequence goes on from JABDJB010000043.1 coordinate 40,522, forward strand.
CCGATGGCAAGACTTTCCGCTACACGGACGCACGCTTCGATGACCTGCTGAGCAGTGCCGCGCCGTCATTTGCCAGCATTGACGGTATTGCCGGCAGCCTGGTGGTGGTGGCCGGTTATTTCGACGGCACGACAACACTGGCCGGACTGGCATTCGGACAGCCCGAGTCCGGTTTTCGCCCCGACACCCTCGACTACCCGGACCTCGATGCTTTCGTGCTGGTCGACGAAAACGATGTCGAGCTTTACCGGCCGCGGGCCGGCACCGATGGTGCCGATGCGCTGAGCGAAGATGAAGTGCGACAGCTCGGCCGCAGCGCCATGGCCGTAGCCAATCGTGCCCGGGCGCAGATCCGGCGGCCGCTTGGATCACCGGCGCGCGTGACAATTTCAATCGTCGATACAAACGGCGAGGTGCTGGCGGTGGTGCGTACTCGCGACGCGCCCGTGTTCGGTACCGAGGTTTCACTGCAGAAAGCCCGCACGGCGGCGTTTTTCTCGTCGGCGGCTGCCGCCGACATACTCAGCGGACTGCCGCCCGCGGCTTATCTCGACGGCACCGTCTTCGATGATGACAGCATGCTGCGTCCGCCGCTGCGTACCGTGTCCTTTGCCAGCTATGTTTCCGCGGCGCGTGACTTTCTCGCCGTGCCGACAGCGCTGGCTGACGGCGCCTTTGCATTTTCCGACCGCGCCGGTGGCAACCTGTCACGGCCGTTTTATCCCGACGGTATAGACGCCACGCCGCCGGGCCCGTTCAGCAAACGCGCCGGACGCTGGAGCCCGTTCGCCATTGGCCTGCAGCTCGACATTGTCTATAACGCCGTGATCAATCACGTCGCCTTTGTTCTCGGACTGGTGCCGGACGTCGGCATGAACTGCTCCGGTGTCATCGGTATCGACGTCGGGCTGACTCCGGCGTTGTTTACCGTGTCCGGAGCATCACGATTGCTCGCTAACGGAATCCAGATTTTTCCGGGCAGCGTGCCGGTTTACCGCGGGAATACCCTGGTTGGTGGTATCGGCATCTCCGGTGACGGCGTCGACCAGGACGACATGATCGCGTTCCTGGGGCTGCACGAAGCTGGTGAAGCACTGGGTACGATCAACAATGCGCCGGTGGAAATTCGCGCCGATAACCTGACACCAAAAGGCACCCGGCTGCGTTTTATCAATTGTCCGCAAGCCCCGTATATCGACAGCGATGAACAGAATGTTTGTGAAAACAAGTAGCCACGCAGCGCTGCTTGCGCTGCTGTTTGCTGCGGCGCCGGCAGCTGCGGACGAGCACGTCGACGTCGAAATGGCGGTTGATGATCCATGTTCGCCGGCGGCCCTGGCAGTGCGGCGCCGGCCAGGGGTGCCGTCGCACCGTTATCACGTCGGTTGTGACCCCACCGCCGTCGAGCCCGCGCGCTCTGAGCAGATGTCAGCGCTGGTGCCCGTGCCAGACCGCTGGCGCATCGTCAATGCGCTGGGCTATCCGCAGAAACTGATTGATCCATACAGCCCAAGCAACCCACTCAAGGGCGACCGTCCGGTATTTGGCAAGGACTGGTTTTTCAATCTGTCGGTCATCGTCGACACGCTATTCGAGCCGCGCCGTTTCCCGACCCCGGTGGGCTCGCAGACCACGGACCGCCCCGGCAGCCTGGACCTGATTGGCAGCGGCGAGCAGTTCATATTCAACCAGAACCTCATCGTCGAGACGGTGCTGTACAAGGGACGTACCGTGTTCAAGCCACCCGACTGGGAGTTTCGCTTTACCCCGGTATTCAACTTCAGTCGTGTCGAGGTTGATGAACGCGGCGTGCTTAAGGCCGATCCGCGTGCCGGCACCACACGCAGCGAGGGTTTCTTCGCGGTGCAGGAATTATTTGTCGACAAGCATCTGCGCAACGTGTCCGAGCGTTACGATTTCGATTCGATACGGTTGGGTATACAGCCATTTTCGACCGATTTCCGCGGTTTCCTGTTTCAGGACATCCAGTTCGGGGTGCGGCTGTTCGGTACCCGAAGGAACAATATCTACCAGTACAACCTGGCGTGGTTCAGGCGGCTCGAAAAAGATGCCAACAGTGGCCTCAACGACATCACCGAGCGCAGCTTTGCCGACAGCCTGCGTGATGACGATATCTTCATTTTTAACCTGTACCGCCAGGACTGGCCACGGCTTGGTTTTTTCTCCCAGGGAACGATAGTGCACAACCGCAACCGGGAAGACGGCGACATCCTTTACGAAGACAATGCTTTCATCCAGCGTCCGGCGTCGTTGGGCCTCGAGCGCACGCGTGACTACGACGTTACCTATCTTGGCTATAACGGCGACGGGCACTTCGGGCGCTTCAACCTTACGGCCTCTGCCTACTACGCCTTTGGTGAAGAGTCACGCGCCACCTTCGTCAACAACAAGTCGGACATACGTGCCTGGTTTGCCGCCGCCGAAGGCTCTATCGATTTTGACTGGCTGCGGTTGCGTGGCTCGTTCCTGTACGCCACCGGTGATGACGATCCTTATGACGACAAGTCGGAAGGATTTGATGCAATTTTCGAGAACCCGATCTTTGCCGGCGCCGATACGAGCTTTTACATCCGCCAGCCGGTGCCGCTGATTGGCGGCGGTCGGGTGTCGTTGTCAAACCGCAACGGCGTGCTTAATTCACTGCGTTCGTCCAAGGAGTTTGGTCAGTCGAATTTTTCTAACCCCGGCACCGTGTTGCTTGGGCTGGGCGCCGATCTGGACCTGACGCCGCAGCTGCGGCTGTCGTTCAATGCCAACCAGCTGTGGTTCGACGACACCATCACCGTAGAGGTGGCACGAAACCAGTCGGGCATCGACCGCAATATCGGCCAGGATGTCTCGGCAGCAATTATTTACCGGCCGCTGGCGACACAAAACATTGTTCTGCGCCTGTCGGGCTCGGCGCTGCTGCCGGGCCAGGGATTCAAGGACCTGTTCGGCGATGAAACGCCATACTCGGTTGTCGGCAACTTTCTGTTTACGTACTAAGGATGCGCATGGGGTCAAGCGGAATATACAGTGGCGAGCGACTGACGCGGACATGGCCGTGGTCGTGGCCAGGCCGGTCTATGCCGGCTTATCTCGGCTTCGCCGCCGCAATCATCCTGTCAGCACCTGTGCAGCAGGTTTTTGCTTCCGAGGAAGAAAAGCCGCTCGAAATCGTGTACCCGTTTTATCCGCCGGCACCGGCTCTGCAGACACAGCAACAGGCCGATGCCAAGAGCAGCGGCTGCACCAGCTGCCACACCGACAGTGATGCGGCAACCATGCATGACGCCACGACAGTCATTCTCGGTTGCACCGACTGTCACGGCGGTGACGCCACCGTGGTCTACAGCGGAAAACCCGAAGGGCTCGGCCGGCATGACGGCGATGACCATGACGCCGGGCACGATGACGAACACGCCGACGACCACGGCAAGCAAAAAGCGAAAAAGCAAAAAGACGACCACGGCAAGGATTACGGCGGGGCGCACCGCAGCTACAGCCCTGGTTACCAGGCTGCGATGGAACACGCACACGTCATGCCCAGCCTGCCCGGCACGTGGCATTTCCCCAGCTCGGCCAACCCGGCGGGCAGCTATGCATTGCTCAATCGCGAGGCGAAAGAATACGTACGATTCGTCAACCCGTCCGATTACCGCGTTGCTTCCGAGGCCTGTGGCGCGTGTCACCAGCCAATTATCGATGCAGCCGTGCGCAGCATCATGGCAACCGGCGCGATGCTGTGGGGTGGTGCGGCGTACAACAACGGTATCGTACCGTGCAAAAACTACATCCTCGGCGAGGCCTATACGCCGGATGGCACTGCCGCGGCAATTGCCGGCAGGCCGGTCGCCGAAGAAACCCAGGTTTACGATCCGCTGAAAGCCTGCCTGGCCGACTGGAATGATCCGGACAGCCACAGGCTGCAGGGTCGCGGCGTGCTGAAGGCGCTCTTTCCGCTGCCAGCATGGGAGACAATCAAGCCGGCAGACGTGTTCCGCGTGTTCGAGCGCGGTGGACGCAATATCGTCAACCTGTTTCCCGAAACCGGGTTGCCCAATTCACGTGGCCAGCTGCAGCGTATCGAAGAACCCGGCCGGCCCGATTTCCGCCAGTCGAACCGCGGGCCGGGCACCGGCGGGCGTATCGCGGTGCCGGTGCTTAACATACACAAGACGCGGCTGAACGATCCGCTGATGTGGTTTCTCGGCACCAACGACAACCCGGGTGATTTCCGCACCTCCGGTTGTGGTGCATGCCATGTTGTCTACGCCAACGATCGCGATCCGCGACACTCGCGGCAGTATGCAAAGTTTGGCCACACCGGCAAAACGCAGACGGTCGACCCGACTATCCCGCACGAAGAGCCCGGCCATCCGCTGGAGCACCGCTTCACGACGGCAATACCGACGTCGCAATGCATGATCTGCCACATGCACCAGCCGAATATTTTTCTCAATTCCTATCTCGGCTACACCATGTGGGACTATGAGTCTGACGCGCCGCACATGTGGCCCGAAGAGCAGCGTTATCCCGATGCCCATGAGATGCGCGAAATCCTTGACCGCAACCCCGAAGGCGCTGCGGTACGCGGGAAATGGTCTGATCCGGAGTTCCTCAGGAACGTATCCGATCTCAACCCGGAGCTGAGCGATACCCAGTTTGCCGATTACCACGGTCACGGCTGGAATTTCCGTGCCATCTTCAAGCGCGATCGTGAAGGGCGCCTGCTGGACGCAGACAATAACGTGGTCAGCGACGAAGATCCTGACAAGTTTTCCAAGGCCGTGCACATGTCGTCGCTGCACCTCGACGTCGGCATGCACTGCGTCGACTGTCACTTTGCCCAGGATACTCATGGCAATGGCCATCTGTACGGCGAGGTGGCCAACGCCATCGAGATCGACTGCATCGACTGTCACGGCACGGCCGATGCATACCCGTCACTGGTGACCTCCGGTCCGGCGGCACCGCCGTTCGGCAACGACCTGTCATTGTTGACCGGACGCAACGGCAAGAAGCGTTTCGAATGGGTTGGCAACAAGCTGATCCAGCGTTCGGTAATGGACCCCGACCTGGAGTGGGAAGTGAGCCTGGTGCGTGACAGCGTTCAGCCGGGGCACCCCGAATACAACGAAAAGTCGGCACGCGCCAAGCTGATGAGCCGCGACACAGCCAATCTCGAGTGGGGCCAGGCGGTCACACCCGAGGAGCGCGCCCACGGCGATGACAATATGGAGTGTTACACCTGCCACCTGTCATGGACCACCAGCTGCGCCGGCTGCCATTTGCCGATCGAGGCCAACTGGAAAACGGCCATGCACCACTACGACGGCGAAACTACCCGTAACTACGCCACGTATAACCCGCAGGTGGCGCGCGACCAGATGTTCCAGTTAGGCCGCCGCGGCAAGATCAACGGCGGCCGTATTGCCCCGGTGCGTTCGACCTCGGCACTGGTGCTGTCGTCGACGAATGCCAACCGCGAAAAAATCTATGTGCAGCAGCCACCGATAGCTGCCAGCGGTTTCAGTTCGCAGGCCTTTGCGCCGCACTTCCCGCATACGGTGCGCAAGACCGAAACAAAGACCTGCACTGACTGTCACCTGTCACAGGAAAACGACAACAACGCCATCATGGCGCAACTGCTGTTGCTGGGTACGAACTTTGTCAACTTTGTCGGCTATCACGCGTATGTCGGAACCGAGGCTGGAATTGAAGCGGTTCAGGTTACCGAGTGGGAAGAACCTCAGGCCGTCATTGGCAGTTACCTGCATCGATATGCCTATCCGGACTGGTACAACAGGCACCAGGGGAATGACCGCCAGCTGCAGACCGGCTACCGTCACGGCGCCGGCGTTGCCAGCTGTCTGCAGCTGCGTGGCGAATATCTATTTGCCGCTGTCGGTCGCGGCGGTACCCGTGCGTATGACGTGGCAGGTATCGCCAACAAGGGTATCAGCCAGCGCATGATCACCGCGCCGTTCGCGCCGACCGGCCACGACACGCGAATTGCCAGTCGCAACGCTACCTGCGTGGCCTTGCCAACCAATCAGGCGATCGCGCCTGACAAAAACCAGGGCGACCTGATGCGCGTGGTCAACCAGGAGCAGCCATTTCATCCGATTTATAACTATGCGCTGATCACCGATGCCGAAGAAGGGCTGATCATCGTAAACGTCAACACACTGGCCGACGGTGAATTCCGCAACAACAAGCTGAAGCGGGCGCTGACCTGGAACGAAAACGGTGTGCTCGATGGCGCCCGGCACCTGACGATTGGTGGTTATTTTGTCTATGTAATGACGCCGGACCGGCTGGTTATACTGGATCTGAACGATCCGCTACAACCCCGGCTGGTCGAAACCATCGCAGTCAAAGACGGTCGCGCGACTGCATTGCAGTTCCGCTACCTGTTTGTCACCGATGCCTTCGGTCTGTGGACGGTCGACGTTACCGATCCGCGCCAGCCACGTCGCGTGCCGGACAATATTATTCGCCTGACCGACCCACAGCGGGTGTATGTTGCGCGCACTTATGCCTACGTTGCCGCCGGACCGCAGGGACTGGCAATAATCGACACAACGCAACCCGAGCAATTGCGACTGCAGCAGATCTACAATGCTGATGGCGCGCTTGCCGATGCACGCGATGTGATAGTCGGTTCAACCAATGCAACACAGTTTGCGTACGTCGCTGACGGCAGCGGCGGTCTCAAGGTCATTCAGCTGACGGCTCCCGACACCCAGCCGCGCTTTTACGGGTTCAGCCCGGAACCGCGACCGAACCTGGTGGCGTACTACCCGACAAGAAAACCTGCGCTGGCGCTGTCCAAAGGACTCGACCGCGACCGTGCTGTAGACGAGACCGGTGGCCAGATGGCTGTGTTCGGCCGGCTCGGGTCGAGACCGTTAACGCAGGACGAAATGAAGAAACTCTATATCGACGACAATGGAAACCCCTGGTTCGTTACCGATGAACCGGAAAAGCAGTAAAGGCATCGCCATGAATACCCGATTACTGATAACACTGACCAGCCTGCTCCTGCCGCTGACCAGCGATGGCGCATTACCGCAACACGACCAGTATGAGCATCTCGGTGTGCGCAGTTGTGGTGCCTCGTCCTGTCACGGCTCAGCCGGTGTGCGCAATACCTACTCAGTGCTGCAGAATGAATACATCACCTGGGCACGGCATGACCTGCACTCGAAGGCTTATGATGTGCTGCGCAACGAAAGATCAGAGCGTATTGCCGAGAACCTGGGTCTGGACGCCGCGCACACGGCGAAAATCTGTCTCGACTGTCACAGCGACTATGTGCCGCGGGAACGTCGCGGGCTGCAGTTTCAGTTAGCCGACGGTGTGGCCTGCGAGGCCTGCCATGGCGGTGCCGAAAAGTGGCTGGGTGTGCACATTACTGGCGGTGGCGACAAGCATGAGGAAAGCCTTGCAGCCGGTTTGTATCCGACCGAGGATCCCGTGGCCCGCGCCGAGCTGTGCCTGTCGTGCCACCTCGGCACCAAGGACAAATTTGCCACACACGAAATCATGGGTGCCGGACACCCGCGCCTGTCCTTCGACCTGCAGAAATTCACCGACCTGCAGCCGCGCCACTATCGCGTCGACGCCGACTACCGCGAGCGTAAAAAACATGTCGAGGACACACGCGCCTGGGCTATCGGTCAGGTGGCTGCGTCGCGGCAGTACATGACACTGTTGCAGGGCTCGCGCATGGCCGGTAGCGGGTTGTTTCCGGAGCTCGGCCTGTTCGATTGCCATGGCTGTCATCGTTCGCTGAAAGACCAGCGCTGGATGCCGGATGCCAGCAGTCCGACTCCACCAGGATCGGTCATGCTCAACGACAGCTCGCTGGCAATGAGCCAGGCTGTGGCCAAAGCGGTGGCGCCGGCAATGACCAATTCGCTAAATGGTGCAATACGCGATTTACATGCAGCGTCGCAAACCGATGTGGCATCGATACGTGCAGCGGCAGGGCGACTGGATGGCTTGCTGGCGCAGCTGGGTAGTCGTCTTGACGGCATGAACTTCGGCGCGCAAAGCAACGCGGCCATCATGAGTGAACTGCGCAGTGCGGCGGCGAGCTACAGTGACTACAGCGACGCCGAACAGGTGACAATGGCGCTTGATGTATTTTCCGGTATTACCCGCACCATGAAGGGTGAGGTCGACAGCCTGTATGAGGTAATGGCCGACGAAGATCATTTTGATCCGGCAGTGTTCGCTGCTGTGTTTACTGGTGCGAGCACCGCCGGTGTTGCCCGGACGACGCCGGCGACGCCTGTCAGCCAGCCGACAGCACCGCCAGTGGCCACCACGCAGCCGCTACCGCGGGCACCGGTGATGAGTGAACGCCCGGCGGTTAGTTCCAGGCCGGCGGCGGTCACCAGCGGTGATCTCGGTCCGCATGTTGTCATGGCTGACTCGCTGCGTATCCGCGCCGTGCCGACGGTGGAAGGCCGCGTGGTCGGCAGCCTGTACCAGGGCAACCCGGTCGCAGTAACCGAGCGGCGGGGCGACTGGGCGCGTATCCAGTGGCAGGATTATGGCCGCACCAACGAAGGCTGGGTTGCGGGACGCTTTCTCGCCGCCGAATAGCCCGTCTGTGACCCGTCGAGCCACTGTTGCCAGTGCCTGTGCCGGCTTAATTTCACTCGGCCGTCCGTGGCCTCGCTCAAATCGGGGCCGGCGCGCTGCGGCGTCCTTGCCTCACGCGTGCCGGCCACGACGCCGGAACACGCACTGGCAGCAGTTACGCGACCGGGCATTGTCGTAGACTGGCATCCATGCAGCTGCTGAAAGGCATTTCCGAATGGGTACTGTGGGGCCACGCCCCGGCGCGACTGCTGATCAGTGTCGTTGCGATGGTGCCGTTCCTGCTGCATGCCGGCGGCTGGCAGCAATTCAATTTTCTTACCGAACTTGAGACCTTTGCCTACGACGCGCGTATCCGGCTGACAATGCCCGGTGGTGTGGACGAGCGCATCGTCATCATCGATCTGGACGAGCGCAGCCTTAATACCGAAGGCCACTGGCCGTGGCCGCGCGACAAGATGGGTGACCTGGTCAACAAGCTGTTTGACGACTACCAGATACGCCTGCTCGGTTTTGACGCGTTGTTTGCCGAGTCAGATGATCCGTCCGCCATTCGCATAGTCGATGAAATGCTGGCAACCGGCGCACTACCGGAGGAGTTGCACAACAACCTGCGGGAGCGGCGCTATGATCTGGAGACCGACCGTATATTTTCCGAATCACTGATTGCACGTGATCTGGTGCTCGGCTATGCCTTTCGCTTCGAAGTGAAGGACGGCGAGGAAACGGCCACCGGCCTGCTGCCAGACCCGGTACGGCGGCGTGACGAGCTGGAAGGTATTACCGTGCCGTTTCCCAAAGCCAGTGGCTATGTTGCAGCGTTGCCTATCCTGCAATCGGAGGCCCTGGCGGGTGGCTTTATCAACAAGCCGCTCATTGATAACGATGGTGTAACCCGGCGTGCTGCCACGCTGGTAAGTTACGACGGCGACCTGTACGCGTCCCTGGCCTTGTCTATGGCACTGCACGCTCTGGGAAATCCGCCGCTGCAGTTCGTGTTTGCCGATACCGAGGGCGACCTGGGCGGACTGGCGCTGGAAGCGCTCAAGCTTGGTGAGCAGACCATTGCGGTCGATCATCGTGCTGGTGTGCTGGTGCCTTTTCGTGGCCCGCGCAACAGCTTTCCCTATGTGTCCGCCACTGATGTTCTGAAACTGACCGCCGACCCGGCTGTGCTGCAGGACAAGATTGCGTTGTTCGGGGCGTCGGCCGCGGGCCTGCTCGATTTGCACACCACACCGGTCGACAAGGCTTATCCCGGCGTCGAGGTGCATGCCAACGTTATCGCCGGGCTGATGGATGGCAGCGTTCGTTACCGGCCGGACTGGGCGCGCGGTGTCGAGCTGTTTTCGCTGTTGATTATCAGCATTCTCATAGCGCTGGTGTTGCCGCGTATGTCGCCGTTTAACGAGTTTGTCATGCTGATTGCAATTGTCGTGGCTGCCGTGGGCATCAACCTGTATTTCTGGATCGAAAAAGACTTTGTGGTACCGGTGGCCGGCACACTGGCATTCTTGTTTGTCAACGCCCTGCTGCAGTTCAACTACGGTTTCTTCGTCGAGTCACGCAACAAGCGCCACTTGTCAAAAGTGTTCGGCCAGTACATTCCGAAGGAAATCGTCGATGAGATGGACCAGGACCACAGCGAGGTATCCATCGAGGGCGAGAATCGCGACATGAGCGTGCTGTTTTCCGACGTACGCGGCTTCACCACCATCTCCGAAGGCATGGCGCCGACCGAGCTGACCAAGTTCATGAACGCGTTCCTGACGCCAATCACTGAGCTGATCCATGTGAATCGCGGCACAATCGACAAGTACATGGGTGATGCGGTAATGGCATTCTGGGGCGCGCCGCTGCCGGACGAGAAGCACGCGCTGCATGCGGTGGAAACAGGGATGAAGATGATTCACCGTATGGCCAGCCTGCGTGATGAATTTGCGGAGCGCGGCTGGCCGGAAGTGCGCGTCGGCGTAGGGGTCAGCAGCGGGCCGATGAACGTCGGCAACATGGGCTCGCAGTTCCGCGTGGCTTACACGGTGATGGGCGATACGGTCAATCTTGGTTCACGCCTGGAGGGCCAGACCAAGGGCTATCATGTCGAGTTCATCGTCAGCGAGGGTACCTATCTTGCAGTACCGGAGTACGCCTTCCGCGAGCTGGACCGGGTGCGGGTAAAAGGCAAAAACGAGCCGGTTGCCATATTCGAGCCGATCGGGCGCAAGGACGAATTGTCGCCCGAGCAAAAGATTTTCCTGTCGCGTTACCAGCTGGCGATGATGCTTTATCACGCGCAGAAGTGGGAGCTGGCCGATGCCGAATTCGCCGCGCTGCACGAACGCGACGGCCACGAAATTTACAATATCTATCGAGAGCGCATCGCACATTTCCGTGAGAACCCGCCCGGCGACGACTGGGACGGCGTATTTACCCTGACCACCAAGTAATTATGTCTGGCCCGGCCAAAAGACCGGCGGCGAGAAAGTACAATGAGTGAACCTGACAACAACAAGAGCAACAACCCAGTGTCCGAAAGACGCCGCGATGACCGCATCGACGTAGACCTGCCGTTTCTGCTGCGCGATCCGGCAGGGGATGCCGAGTGGCATTGCCACACGCTGGATATTTCACCGACCGGTGTTCTGCTCGAGGTCGACGAAGCGCAGGCGCCGCCGCCCGGGATGATCGTCCACGCCGTAATCCAGGGCCCAACCGAGAAAGGCTGGGAGCACATCAACACCCGGCAGATGCGCGTTGTGCGCACGCGCGACAAAAAGACCGGTCTTACCTACACCGATCTCGACAGCGAATCCTCACCGTAGGAGCGGCTTCCAGCCGCGATACCGCGCCGCGACCATCGTAGGAGCGGCTTCCAGCCGCGATAGCGCGCCGCGACCATCGTAGGAGCGGCTTTCAGCCGCGATACCGCGCCGCGACCATCGTAGGAGCGGCTTTCAGCCGCGATATCGTGCCGCGCCCATCGTAGGAGCGGCTTCCAGCCGCGATACCGCACCGCGACCATCGTAGGAGCGGCTTCCAGCCGCGATAATCAGTCCCGCCACCATCCTGGCAAGATGAGATGAGGATAATCTTCAACCCGCTCCACTAGTCCCGCTCGAACCGGGTTTTCGACCAGGTAACGAACCCGGATTCTGTAATCTTCATCGCCGCGAAGGGCGTGATCATGAAAGCCTCGCTGCCAAACCGGTGTTGCGATACCTGCACCGGCTAGCCGATGTGCGCTGTAACTCTTTAGTGTGTGCATGACTTTGCTCAGTGTGCCTTCATCCAGCCGTCCGGCCAGATGTAGATGGTCTGGCATAACGACCGCAGCATCGACAAAAAATCGCGACGCGTCGTGAAGCCAGCGAACAGCATCAAGCACGCTCGTCGCGTACTCGCGCTTTGTGAATATTCGCCGCTGCCCCGCGACCGATGTGGTAAGAAAATAGTGAAGGCCGACCTGCGAGATTCGCCCCTTGCGCAGGTTTTTCGCATGTGGTCGTCTTGCGGTCACATCCGCATCGTACGGCTGTGTCGCCACGACGCTGCGTTCGCAATCTCGCGTATTCGCCTGGATTTTCACCGCGCATGGGGGTCGGGATCGCGGCTGGAAGCCGCTCCTACGGCTCAATGCCGGGACAGCGGGCTGCAGTGGATCGCGGCTGGAAGCCGCTCCTACGGTTTGATGCCGGACGGCGGGTTGTGGCCGGCAGTTGTCGGCCTTATTGCTTGATGCAGGAGGCAAACAGGTTGACACGCTGCTCCTCGTAGCGGATTTCATCGCAGGGCCTTGCGAACTTTGACGCCTTGAACAACCGATGCATGTCGTCCTCGGTGCGATGGATCAGTTTCCAGTCCAGCACATGATCCATCGTTGCCCGCGAGCTGTTGCGCGGGTGAAAGTTTCCAAGTATCACTTTCCCACCCTCGCGCAGGATGCCGTGCACATAGTTGAGCAGCTCGATGACAAATTTGTCGGCGAAGTAGTCGATCAATCCGATGCTGTAGGCCAGGTCCTGATTGGCGAGATTTAGCTCCTGGCGCCCCAGTGCGAGGTAAACCAGGTTGCAGTTGAGCAGGTCCATATGCTGGCGCAGCTTGCGCTGGTCGCGGCGATCCGATACGAAAGCCAGAGCCTGCAGGTCGATGTCGATACAGCTGGCCTTTAAATTCTCCGGGCTCTCCAGTGTTTTGTATACATCGAACAACTCGGCGGCCGGGCCGGAAGCCATGCTGGTGACACGTGTCGGGCCATCGCTGCGCATCGCCTTTTCAATTTCATCGCACAACAGGCCGCGCCGGTTTTGCACGGCAGTGGCTGCCGGTTCACGCAGAAAACACTCGTCGAGCAGCGGCCCGATGCGGCTGGTCCCGCTCGGGCTGTTCTCGTAGATCATTTCGATGGTGAGAAAGTCACCGGCATAGCCACGCGGCTTGGAGTAGAAACGTTCTGCGGTTCGGGTTAGCAGAAGATAGGGCAGGAATTCCTGCTGAAACCTCGCACCGAGGCTGTTGGCAACCGCCTCGCCCAATTCGGATTGCTGTCCCAATATCTGGTTAGCGCCACGCGTCAGTTCGCTGAAGTCCGCCAGTGCCTTTTGGCGCAGCTGCTGAGGAACTTCACCGTCGTTTTGCAGTGCCTGGGTATCGCAGTCGCGCATGAGTTGCTTGAAGTCGTCAACGGTCGAGGCGATTTTTCCAAACAGCTCATCGTCGATGACCCTGCCTTTCTCGCTCCGCTTGACCCAGCGTCCCAGCGCCGACACCTGGTTGCGCAGGCGCTGCGCCGCAAGCAACGCCAGCGATCGATACATCCTGCTGCCGAATCCCGCCCTGCGTTCCATCGCCTCGCGCAGCGCATCTGCTGGAATTGCCAGAAGCAGCGTGTTTTCGACAATCGTGACGGTTGCGATGGCAGGTTTTTGCTCGAGGAAAGAAATCTCGCCAACGAGCTCGCCGGGCCCGAGGGTGGCCAGTTGCCGGTCGGGCAGCGACCGTGTGCTCACGCCGACCAGGCCTTCGAGCACGATGTACAGGGTCGGTGAGACCTCACCTTCCTTCAGGATGACAGTATTGGTAATGGTTTGCTGTTCGCTGCCCAGCTCGAACAGGGATTCGATATCGTCATCACTCAACTGGTTCAGAAAGCTCAAGGCTTCTTGCATGTCAGTGTCCTCTGCAAAGCTTAAAAGCGAAAACCTAAGGTAAGGCGGTAAACAACGGGGTCCAGATCAACGGCGATGTTTCGTTCGATACCGCTCGTGTTCAATGTAATGTCGGCATCCAGGTCGTTAAATGAGACGGATAACGTGGTCAGCAAGCGGGCGGAAAGAACGACATCGAATCCCGTGATCAGCACCGGGGCGAACCCGCCGTCTATGTGAACCGCGGTCTCCCCGCCGAGCGCAGCCTCCAGAGCCGGAAAGGCATGCGCGGAAGAATACTGATTGTAGGAGGCGCCAATACCGACAAAAGGAACGAGGCTTCCGGTCAGGTCAAAGTGTCGTTGCAGCAACACGGCCGGACTGATGGCACGCGCTTTGCCCAGATCGCCTAATGCGGTGACGATGCCTTCACCTTTCAGCTTGTAGGTCGGGGGTGCGCCCAGTGCGAGCACCAGCGACCATTGATCGCTGAAATGGCGCGTGTAAACGATCGCAAGCGTGCTGGTGTCGCGCGCAGACACACGAATACCGCCAGGAGTTTGCGGCCCGCTGAGATCATTGCTGCTGCTGTCAAAGCCGTAGTGGAACACGCCTGCGGCAATACTGTTGACCGGTTCAGTGCTGACCGGCCCGCTGAGTGTGAGGCCAGTAAACAGCACGGCTGCGCTGATCGTTGCTACCGCGTTCAACTTGCCCTACCCCCCCACGCCATCAGATTGGCACTGGTTACAGTCTAGTCAACGCCGGCACGAAGATGGTGCTGCGCTGCCGCAGCCACAGGCCCTTTTTTTACTGCATCTTATGTCTCACCCGAGCAAATTCGATAGCCGAAAAGCCTAGACTGGTCGTTACAAGAATCGCCGCGGATACAGCGCGGACCAGGACGGGGGATCGGCCGCAACAGGCCGGAAAAGAAAATGCCGCTTAACGGCAATTCTGGACTTAGTCTAATTTTCTTGCGCTATGCGGGTTCTGGACTAAGCTTATTTCGAATAACTACCGGCTTTAAGGCCGGGATAAGGGAAAAAACATCAAGTCGTTGTGGGTAGCGATCATCGCCCTGCTGCTATGGCCGGCAGCCGGGTGGGGGGCAGCAGACTCTGCCAGGGTTCAGGCGTCCGGCAGTGTCGCCTCGCATGTCAATGTGCGCGAGAGGCCAACCGTCAACAGCGCTGTTATCGCGGTAATGCGACCGGGCAAAACCGCGCCCCTGGTGAGTGAGTCGGCTGAGTGGTACGCGATCGAGCTTTCCGATGGCAGCGTTGGCTATGTCAGCCGCTATTACACCGAAAAAGTTTTTGTAACCGCGCCGCGGCAGCCGCGTAAACCGGTTTATGCGACGCAACTGCCGACAACACCGGCCGCGCCGGCAGCGCAGCCGGAGCGCAGCACCACCGCTGCGCGTGGTGCAGAGTCTTTCCAGCGTTCGGGTGGTCTTGCCATAGCTGCAGGCGAGCGCTCTGACCGCAGCATGCTGGGACAAGCGTCCCGGTTGATGGCGGAGGCGCAACCAAAGGCGGCGTTTCAATACCTGTCAGGTTTCGAGTCACAGTGGGCGGGTGACAGCGGCTTCGATTATCTGTACGGGATCGCAGCCCTCGACAGCGGCAATGCCGGCGATGCTGTGTTCGCGCTGGAGCGGGTAACCCAGGCATTACCGGGTTTCGTCGGTGCGCGCATGGAACTGGCGCGTGCCCTTTTTGCGACCGGCGACCGCGATCGTGCGCGGCGTGAATTTGCGACCTTGCTGGAAAAGAATCCGCCGGCGGCGGTACGGGGCGCTATCGAAGGCTACATCGACGCCATTGATACAAAACCCGAACCGCCGCGGCCGGGTAACCGCGAGTTTTACGCCTCGGCCCTGGCCGGTTATGACAGCAATGCCAATGGCGCAGCCGACATTACCGATTTCCTGGGGTTCAGCCTGGACCCGCGCAGCCTCGAGCAGTCCAGTTCGTTTTTCGAAGCACAGCTTGGTGCCAGGGTGCATAAGCCGCTTGGTCCGACGCTGGCGCTGGAGTACCAGGCGGGCCTGAGTCATCGCCACAACCCGGAAGCCGATTTTGTCGACAGCAGCCTGGCCAGCGCCACCGCTGGACTGGTGGCAACGACCGGTGCCGGTGATTTCATTGTGGGCGGCGCGGCCTACTGGTCCGGACTGGATGGTGGTTTCAATGAACGCAGCACCGCGCTGGACCTCGGCTTTCGCGGTGAACTGGCCGGCGACAAGGCACTGAACGTGTCTTTCCGGGCCGGCCCGGTCAGTTTTGCCAGCGCCCAGCGCATTCGCGACGTTTCCCGCTTTATGTACACGCTGTCCCTGCACCAGCCGCTGGGTGACAGCCATCTCAGCTGGACTCTGCTAAGCGGCCGCGATCGCGCCGAGGATCAGGCCTCGGCGTACAGCAATTCACGTCTTGGCGGCAGGGTTGCCGCGGTGTGGCGTTGGGGCAATGACGATCTCAGTGCCGATATCGGTTACCTGCGCATTCCCTACAACGGCAACACCACGTTTTTTGGCACGGATCGGAAGGACAAGCAGTTAATCGCCGGCCTGTCGCTGCTGCGTGACAACCGGCCGATACGCGGCTGGACGTTTGTGCCACGGCTGCGTTTTATCAGTAACGAATCCAACGTGGCGATATTCGACTACGACCGCGTCGAGCTGGCGTTCGAATTGCGCAAGGTGGCGCGATGAAATATTTCACGCCATTAATGATTGTGATGTTGCTGGTGCTGCCGGCTCATGCGGCAAACGAAGCCGGGCGCGCCATGTTTGTGGCCGGTGCGGTAACCGCCGAGCGTGACGAAGTGGTACCGCTCAAACGCGACGACGCCGTGTTCGAATCGGATGTGATCGTCACCGCACCCAGGGCGCGGGCCCAGTTGCTGATGCGTGACGGGGCGAAGTTTGCGCTGCGCCCCGACACCCGCTTTCAGGTAATCGAATATTTCCAGGCTGGCGATGAAGTCGAGCAACCGGACGGGTCGGTAGTGGTGGCAAGTGACGACAGTGCGGTAACCGAACTGATCAAAGGGGGTTTTCGCACCATTACCGGCGCCGTAGGCCGGGATGACGCGGAAGACTACGAAGTGCGCACGCCGGCAGCGACGATGGGTATACGCGGGACTCACTATGCCGTGGTGTGGTGTGCCGGCGACTGCCAGCCGCCGCCGGGCATTGAGACGCCAGCGCCGAACGGACTATACGTCAGCGTTACCGAGGGTCGCGTGTTCATGGCCAACGCGGTGGGCGAACTGACTATTGCGGCCGGTCAGTATGCCTACGTGCAGGACCAGGATACGCCGCCACGCCAGGTTCCGGCGATGCCGGTGCCGCTTATCGATGTAGAGGCAACCGAGCTTGCCGATGAGGAATCTGCTGCCGAAGAAGTTCGTCAGGCCAGTGTTGCCGCTGGTGATGATGCCGACGATGTCGGATTACCGGCCAGCAGCGAACCACCGACAGATTCCGGATTCAGTGCACGTGCTGCTACGCCACCACCGGATGATCCGGCCACTGGTGGAACAGGTTCCCCGGGTGCACCCGGTGACGGTAGTGACAGCGGTGATGGCAGTGATGGTGGTGACGACGCCCCTTCACGTCAGGCCAGTCGCGGCGGCAGCGGGGACGGTGGGCAGACCGGTGATCCGGGTGGCCCCGACCTGCTGGCACCGCCCTACAACAGCTCCACCGGCGGCGGTTTCGAAACAACGCCCGAGATTCCGCTAAACACCGAAGACGGCGAGTCGATTACCGGCGGCGATGTGCCGGACATTCGCGCCGTGGCGCTGGCCAGGGCGCAACCGTTTACTGCTTCATCGCCACGCGGCCGGCGCACGTTTGCCGGTAATGATCTTGGCGGCTTTGATGCGCCACCGGTCAACGCTGCCGGCACGCAGTCGTTTTATGCCATCGGTTCGGCGCAGGTGCGTGACGACGGTTTCGATCCGGGCACCGGCATGGGTTGGGGTCGCTGGAGCAACGGCACTGCCACGGTCACCCAGGGGGCATCGAGCAGTAATATCAACCTGTCCGGTGCCAGCCTGCACTGGGTGTACGGGCCGATGCTGCCGACACGCCCGGTCATGCCGACCACCGGGACGGCGACATTCCGCGTTATCGTCGGTAACACCGATCCGACCGACAACTCCGGTAACAGCGGCATTCTCGGCAACGCCAGCCTGATGGCCGACTTTGGTGCGCTGACGGTCGAGAGCAGCCTGCAGCTGGGTATCAACGGTTCCAACTGGTCGGCGTCGGGTGGCGGCACCATCGTCAACGAGTTGTTCAATGGCACCTACAACGTGCTGATTGACAATCAGCTGCCCGGCAGCGGCAGTTTCTCCGGGTTCTTTAATTCACCCGCAGCTAACGGGCTGCCAAACGGCGCCGGCATGACCTACGGTCTGTCCGGGCCGGCCGGTACCACAGTAAACGGCGCGGTCGTATTTGGAGCGCCCACGGCGCCGTAGAACATCATGAAACTACGCTGCACATTTGTTCGCCTGTCACACGCCGCTGTCGCGGCGCTGCTGGTAGCCGGCTGTGGCGGCGGTGGCGGTTCCGGGTCACCAGCGACAGCACCTGTCGTGCAACCGGCGCCGCCGCCGGTCAGTGGCGTGCAAATTACCGGCACGGCGATGAAAGGGGCGTTGGAGATTGCCGACGTCGACCTGATTCCCATCGACATATTCGGTAACGAGTCGGGCCCGGCAATCGTTTCAGTCGTTACTGACAGCAACGGCAACTTCAATGCGACAATTCCGCCCGGCACCGGCGACCTGCTGGTACGTACCCGCGGTGGCAGCTATGTCGACGAAGCCGACCGCGAACCGGACCCGGCACGGAAGCGGCGTATCGTGCTCGGCCCGAACCAGGGCCTGGAAAGCATCCTGCCAGCCGGCGAGACGGTCACCACGGTAACGCTGGCCAGCCAGGCGCTGGTGCTGGCCGCCCGCCGCGAGACCATCGGCGGCACCTTCATGCAGCAGTTCGAAGCGCTGCGTGCGCAGGCGACTGGCGTGTTCGGCTTCGATGCCATCAGCACCGTGCCGGCCAACCCGGTCACGCCCGATCCTGCTACGGCCGACGCCCAGCGCCAGTACGCGTTATTGCTGGGCGGGCTGGCCAATGTGGTCAACCGCGTCGCCGTTAATCTCGGTTTTGCCGCACCCACACCGGAAAGCGTGTTTGCGGTCGCCGAGGATCTATCCGACGGCCGCATCGACGGCACGATCGACGGCGACCCGGTGCTGGTGGGCAACACCCCCATTGGCGCGTTCGATCTCAACGAAGAGATCGTGCGTTTCCGCAACAACAATTTCGATAACTACGCGTCGACCGGAATCATTACCGTCGATGAAAACGCGCTGTCACAGCCGCCCGACCCGGTCAATGCTGTCCCGGCGGGGCTGCCGGAGGACTACACGCTGGCGGTGGGAGAGACGCTAAGCGTGCCCGAACCCGGCGTGCTGGAAAACGATACCGATGGCGACGGCAACCCGCTGTTTGCGGTGCTGGTGACCGGCCCGGCCAATGCCGCGCAGTTTGGTCTGGCCGACGACGGCTCGTTTGATTACGTGCACGACGGTTCCGCCCCCGGCGTCGACACTTTTACCTACGTGGCATTTGATGGTATCGACGAATCGACGCCGGTGACCGTGACCCTCAATGTCACCAACATCCGTCCCGTTGCCAACGACGACGTTGGCGGCACGGTGGATGAGGGCGGCACCTTTAGCGGCCAGGTCAACCTGCTCGACAACGATACCGATGTCGACGGCGATCCGCTCACGGCAGTTCTCGCCGACCCGCCGGCCAATGGTCAGGTCTTCGTCTTTACCAACGGCACGTTCGAGTACAACCACGACGGCGGCGAGACCACTGCTGACAGCTTTACCTACGTGGCCAACGACGGCTTCAGCGACTCCGACCCGGCCACCGTCACCATTACCATCAACCCGGTTAACGACCCACCGGTGGCCAATCCCGATGCCATCACTGTCGATGAGGGTCAGACAGGCAATCTGTTGCTGGGCGGTGCGACCAGCGTACTGGCCAACGATGTCGATCCGGACAGCCAGCTGACCGCCACGCTGGAAAGCCCGCCGGTCAACGGCCAGCTGACCTTCAATGCCGACGGTACGTTCGAATACAGTCACGATGGCAGCGAGACGACCAGCGACAGTTTTGACTACAGTGCCAG
>JABDJB010000044.1 GCA_013003425.1 Gammaproteobacteria bacterium
GCCTGCAGCATGTCCATCTGCCCGGCAATCATGATCTCCAGCATATTGTCGAGCGATGCCGAATCGGACCCTTCCATGGAAACCGGTGGGCCCAGCTCTGCCAGGTCCGGCACACCGGGCAGCTGCCACACGCTGGCGCGTGCCTGCGCCCAGTTGCGGTTGCCCTGGATGGTGTTGATTTCGCCGTTGTGCGCGAGATACCTGAACGGCTGCGCCAGCCGCCACTGCGGCAGCGTATTGGTGGAGAAACGCTGGTGGAATACGCAGGCTGAACTCTCCAGTGCCGGGTCTTTCAGATCCGGGTAAAACGTGTCGAGAAACGCCGGCATTACCATGGCCTTGTACGACAGCGTGCGTGCCGACAGGCTGGCCACATAGAACACCGGGTCGTCCTTGCGCAGCGTGTTCTCGGTCCAGCGCCTGGCAATAAACAGGCGGCGCTCGAATTCATTTCCATCGATGCCGCCGGCGGCATTGACGAACAGCTGTTCGATTTGCGGCAGGGTGGCCAGCGCCGTTGCGCCGCAGGCCTCCGCGTCAACCGGCACCACGCGCCAGCCGGCCGGCTCCAGTCCGGCCGCCCGCAGCTGGGCCTCGAGTTGCTCACGCGCCGTGGCCGCCAGTGCCGGATCCGGGTTGAGAAACACCAGTCCGACGGCGAATTGCGAGGCCACATCGATCCCTGCCGCCGCGGCCGTCGCGCGCAGGAAAGGCTCCGGTGTCTTCAGCAGCAGCCCGCAGCCGTCACCGGTCTTGCCGTCGGCCGCGACTGCCCCGCGATGCGTGAGCCGGCACAAAGACCGGACGGCCGAACGCACCAGCGCATGGCTGGGCCGGTCGTCCATCTGGGCGATCAGGCCGAAGCCGCAGCTGTCGCGCTCGAATTCGTCGCGATATAACCCGTTGTTCCCGTTCGTAGCGACAGGAAACCCCCTGTATTACCAATATTTATCTGTTCGAGCTGGCCTGGCCGGCCAGTGGCGGGACTTCGCAGTAACGGTCGAAGATACCGCCCATGTGTCAGTCAAGGCAAGCCACAGTTAAGACGGAGCTTGAGCAATCCCGCGTAACCGGGCTTGCGGCCATAGCAGGCCTGTGATATCAAACATCTGATCATGAATTATACGATACCCGCGATTGTCAGGACCCCGCGACGCCGTACCGGAGGCAGATGCACGGCTGGGTGAACGCGACGCAGGTAATCGGAAGAGCTTTCAAAAACCCAGCCAGATGGCTGGGTTTTTTTTGACGGGAGTAAGCCAGGGCATGAGACATTTCCTGACCACCGAAGACTGGTCACAGGACGGGCTGCAGCAGCTGCTGGACAGCGCGGCGGCATTCAAGCGTGGCGCACCGGGCGCGCCGCTGGCGGGCAAATCGATTGCACTGGTGTTTTTCAATCCGTCGATGCGAACCCGCACCTCGTTCGAGCTCGGCGCATTCCAGCTGGGCGCACATGCCGTAGTGCTGCAACCGGGACGCGATGCCTGGCCAATCGAATTTCGTCCCGGCCAGGTCATGGAAGACGACGCCGAAGAACACGTTGCCGAAGTCGCGGCGGTGCTGTCACGCTACTGCGACCTGATCGCGGTGCGGGCTTTTCCAAAGTTCCAGGACTGGTCCGAAGATCGCGAGGACCGGGTGCTGCAGGGATTCGCCCGCCATGCCAGCGTTCCGGTCATTAACATGGAAAGCATCGTGCACCCGTGCCAGGAGCTTGCCCTGATGATGACGCTGCAGGAAAAACTCGGCACTGTGGCAAAACGCAAGTTTGTACTGACCTGGACGTATCACCCAAAACCGCTGAACACTGCGGTTGCCAACTCGGCGCTGCTGATTGCCAGCAAGTTTGGCATGGACGTGACGCTGTTGTGCCCGAACCGGGACTACCTGCTGGACGCGCGGTACATGGATGCCGCTGCGACGAACGCTCATGCAAGTGGTGGCAGTGTCGAGGTTTCCCACGAAATCGATCAGGCATATGACGGCGCCGATGTGGTTTACGCCAAGAGCTGGGGCGCGCTGCCCTACTTCGGCCGCTGGGACGAGGAAAAACCGGTGCGAGACGCTCATCGGCACTTTATCGTTGATGAGCAGAAGATGGCGCGGACCAGCGACGCATTGTTCAGCCACTGCCTGCCACTGCGCCGCAACGTCAAGGCCACCGACGCGGTAATGGATGCTGATTATTGTGTTGCCATCGACGAGGCAGAAAACCGCCTGCACGTGCAAAAGGCACTGATGACCACCCTGGCCGGAGAGAACCTATGACTGACAAGAAAATAGTACTGGCATTTTCCGGGGGTCTGGATACCAGTTTTTGCGTGCCGTGGCTGAACGAACGCGGCTTCGAGGTGACCACCCTGTTCGTCGATACCGGCGGGGTGGATGCAGCCGAGCGCGACTATATTGCCAGCCGGGCTACAGAGCTTGGCGCCGCCAGGCACGTAACCACCGATGCTTCGGCGGATATCTGGAACGAAGTCGTCGTGCCGCTGGTGCACAGCGGCGGCTGGTACCAGGACCAGTACCCTCTGCTGTGCTCCGATCGTTACATTATCGTGCGCAAGGCTCTGGAGCTTTGCGATGAAGTCGGCACACGCAACTTTGCCCACGGCTGTACCGGGATGGGCAATGACCAGGTGCGCTTTGACCTCACGGTGCGAGCGCTGGGCGATTACAACATCATCGCGCCGATCCGCGAGATCCAGCAGGAAGGCCTGCAGGTGCGCGAGTTCGAAAAGCAGTACCTGGCCGATCGCGGTATCGATGTGCGTGACAAGACGCAAACCTACACCATCAATGAAAACCTGCTGGGGGTGACGATTTCCGGTGCCGAGATCGACCGCTGGGAGGCGCCGGGGCCCGATACCTGGCAGCTGACCCGGCCACGCAGCGAGTGGCCCGAACAACCGCTGCGGGCGCAGGTGACTTTCGACGCCGGCATCCCGGTGGCACTTGATGGTGAGGCCATTGGCGGCGCCGCGCTACTGGCGGAACTGAACCGGCGTTTCGGTGCCTACGGCGTTGGCCGCGGCCTGTACACCGGCGACACCTGTGTTGGACTCAAGGGACACATTGTTTATGAGGCACCGGGCCTGACTGCTCTGCACGTTGCCCATCGCGCACTTGAGGAGGCAACCAGCACGCGTCACCAGAATGCCTTCAAGCCGGTCGTTGCCCGTCAGTGGGGCGAGCTGGTGTACCAGGGTTTTTTCTACGAGCCCCTCAAGCGCGACCTGGAAGCGTACCTTAGCGCCTCGCAGGGCAGCGTTAGCGGCACCGTCACGCTCGAGACTGCCGGCGGCAATGTGCACGCGGTCGCGATCGACTCCGACAAATTACTGGTCGACGACAACGCGACCTATGCCCAGTCAGCCGGCTGGTCGGTCAGCGAAGCGGAGGGTTTCATCAAGCTGTTTGGCCAAAGCAGCGCGCTTTGGCACGCAACGAACAAGCGGGGCAATGCGGATTGAACGCTGACCTGGAAAAAACCTTGCAGCATCTGTCAGCGCTGGTGGCCTGCGATACGCAGAATCCGCCACGCCAGATCGGGCCCGACGGATTGTTTGCCTACCTGGGCGACCACCTGACCGGCTTTGAACTGGACCTGCAGGATTTCGGTGACGGCTGCATCAACCTGCTGGCAACCCGCGGCCAGCCCGATGTGCTGTTTAATTTTCATATAGACACGGTGCCTGCCAGCGGCAACTGGAGCGGCGACCCGTTCAGGCTGCGCCTGAACGACAGCCGTGCAACCGGCCTTGGCGCCTGCGACATAAAAGGGGCGGCTGCCTGCATGCTGACGGCGGCGGCGGCCACCGACGGAGCGGTTGCCCTGCTGTTCAGCTCGGATGAAGAGCATGGCCGCAGCCGCTGCGTCAGCGAGTTTCTTTCCACCGATCATGGTTTCGCCAACGTGGTGGTGGCCGAACCGACCGGCGCGCGGGCAGTGCTGGCGCATCGCGGCATTGCTTCTGCCGAAATAACTTTCACCGGCATTGCCGGCCATGCCAGCAACAGTCGGGCGCAGGACGACAGTGCCATACATCGTGCGATGCGCTGGGGCAATCGCGCACTCGAATTTGCCAGTTCCGCCGGCGACTCGGAATGGGAAAACCTGCAGGGATTGCGCTTCAATATCGGCCGCATCGAAGGCGGCGTAAAACCCAACGTCATTGCTGCCGAAGCCGTCGTGCGCTTTGGCATGCGGCCGCTGCCCGGCAGCGACATCGATGCGCTGCTGCAACAGCTGTTCCAGCTTGCCGAACCGCACGAACTCGAAGGTTACCAGGTGCTGTTCCGGCAGCCGTCGCTGCCGGCCGACTCCGGCGCATCGCTGGCACCGGGGCGGGAACTGGCGCAACGTCTTGGGCTGGAGCCTGGCGACGCTGTAGATTTCTGGACTGAAGCGGCGCTGTTTTCCGCATCCGGTCTTAACACGCTGGTTTACGGGCCGGGCGACATTGCCCAGGCACACAGCGCGGATGAGTGGGTAGCCCTCGAGCAACTCAACCAGGTCATTGCAAGCTACAAGAGGCTGCTGTCATGAACAAACCTGACCGGCAGGTGCGCAGCGTAATCAGCCGGCTGCTGGACAACATCGGCAGCGAAAAGGAAATCCAGCAGTACCTGCGACGTTACTCGGATCTGGATGCCAACCAGTTTGCGGTGATAAAGATTGGCGGATCGACGCTGCAAACTGATCTGGATGAACTGACCTCGGCACTGATTTTCCTGCAACAGGTCGGGCTAACCCCGATTGTCGTGCATGGTGCCGGCCCGCAGCTGAATGCTGCGCTGGCCGAACGCGGGATCGACAGCGAAATCCGTGACGGGCTGCGGGTTACCTCGCCGGCCGTATTAAATACCGCCCGCCAGGTGTTCATGCGCGAGAACCTCGCGCTGGTCAAGGCATTGCGCGATGCGGGAACCAATGCCGTCTCTATTACCAGCGGTGTATTCGAAACGGAGCTGCTCGACCGCGGCAAATACGGCATGGTGGGCAAGATCAACAAGGTGCACCCGGAACTGCTGCGCCATTCACTCGAGGGACACGTTCTGCCGGTGCTCTCCCCGCTGGGCGAAACAGCCGACGGCCAGATCGTCAACGTCAATGCCGACGTCGCCACCCAGGCGCTGGTGCGCACTGTCAAACCGCTCAAGATTGTTTTCCTCACCGGCACCGGCGGCATACTTAATGCTGACGGCCGGATTATTCCGTCGATAAACCTGGTAACCGAGTACGAGCGCCTGATAAGCCAGGACTGGCTGCATTCCGGCATGCGACTGAAGATCGAACAGATCAATGACCTGCTGCGCGACCTGCCGCCGACCTCATCGGTATCGATTACCCGTCCGGCGCTGCTGGCGCGGGAGCTGTTCACCCATCGCGGCTCGGGCACCTTTGTGCGGCTCGGTGAGCGGCTGGAGGCGCATCAAGACTGGGATACAGTCGATGTGCCGAAGCTGCGCGAACTGGTCGAGTCGAGCTTTGGCCGCCGGCTTGTCGATGACTACATGGAGCAGACCCGACTGACCGCCGCCTATATCAGCGATTGCTATCGTGCCGCCGCCATCATCGTACGCGGCGGGCCGGTGCCAAGACTGGACAAGTTTGTGGTGACCGACAAGGCGCGCGGCGAGGGGCTCGGCAGCGCTTTGTGGCGACGGCTGCGGACCGAACACCCGCAACTGTTCTGGCGTGCGCGCCCGGATAACCCGATAAACCGATTTTACTTTGAGCACAGCGACGGCTGCATCAAGGGCGAGCAATGGAATGTCTACTGGTACGGGCTGAAAGACATGGGCGCAATCGGTCGTTGTGTCGATCACGCCATGGCAGCCGGCGAGACCCTGCAGTGAAGGAGTACGCGTGAGTGGCAAACTGAAACTGGGGCTGGTCGGCGCACGCGGCTATGTCGGTCGGGAACTGTTGCGCCTGGTTGCCGGTCACCCTGCGCTGCAGCTGGCTTATGCCAGCTCGCGCCAGTTTGCCGGCGAGGATATCGCCCAGCAGGTACCGGGCGTGGACCGGGGCCTGCGTTACGAGGCGCTGGATGCCGCGGCAGTTGCCGGACGCGATGCCGACATCATCGTGCTGGCGCTACCGGAAGGCCTGGCTGCGAGATATGCCGGCGAGATTGCGCAGGATCGGATCATAGTTGACCTGAGTGGCGACCATCGTTTTGACAGCAACTGGCAGTACGGTTTACCGGAGCATAACCGCGACGAACTGGCGGGCAGCCGGCGGATCAGCAACCCCGGCTGCTACGCAACCGCCATGCAGCTGGCGCTTGCGCCATTACTTGAGCATCTCGACCAGCCGCCCCACTGCTTTGGTGTATCCGGTTACAGCGGTGCGGGCACCACGCCGTCACAGAAAAATGACCCGGCCGTACTGGCGGCAAACCTGCTGCCGTACAAACCGATCGGCCACCTGCATGAGCGCGAGGTGAGCCATCGACTGGGTCGTGAAGTACGCTTTATGCCGCACGTGGCCGAGTTTTTTCGTGGCATCTCGATGACGGTGGCAGCGACGCTGAACAGGCCGCTGACAGCCGACGACGTCGCGGCGTGTTACGACGGGGCTTACCTTAATGAACCACTGGTGCAGGTCAGCACGGATACGCCGCTGGTAGCCGCGGCGGCCGGCAAACACCGGGCCTGTGTCGGTGGCTGGCAATTGTCTGATGACGGGACGCGCCTGGTGGTCTACGCGACGCTGGACAACCTGCTGAAGGGTGCAGCAACCCAGGCGCTGCAGAATATCAACCTGGCCTGTGGCCAGCCGGAACTCGAG
The DNA here is from genome assembly GCA_013003425.1 of Gammaproteobacteria bacterium. NCBI lineage: Bacteria > Pseudomonadati > Pseudomonadota > Gammaproteobacteria > Gammaproteobacteria bacterium. The sequence continues at coordinate 6,803 of JABDJB010000044.1, forward strand.
GGCCTGCGCGATGAGCTTGCTATGGAGCAGTAAAGACAGCAACACCGATGAGCAGGTAATGCGTTTTCTTGCTGGCGGAGACGTGATGCTCGATCGCGAGCTGCTGCTGTACGACATCCAGGCCACTGCGGCACATGTCGGCGGGCTGGCCCGCATCGGCCTGCTAAGCACTGACGAACAAACAGCGCTGCAGAACGAGCTGACTGACATTGCCGAACGATTCCAGAGCGGGCAGCTGGAACTGGACCAGCGATTCGAAGATGGCCACTCGGCAATCGAGTTCTGGCTGACCGAGAAGCTTGGCGATATTGGTGCCAAGGTTCATACCGGGCGCAGCCGCAATGACCAGGTGCTGACGGCCACGCGACTTTACCTGCGCGATGCGCTGGCTGACCTGCAGCAGGCCTGCCAGCACACCGCCGCCGCCTGCCTGCAGCGTGCGGCCGACACTGCGGATTGCCCGATGCCCGGCTACACGCATCTGCAGCGCGCAGTGGTCAGTTCCTGCGGGACATGGTTCGCCGGCTTTGCAGAAGCATTCATCGACAATGCTGTGCTGGCTCGCGAAACCCGTGACTGGATAGATGCCAATCCGCTGGGCACGGCTGCCGGTTATGGCGTCAACCTGCCGCTCGACCGCGACCACACCACCGCGCAGCTGGGATTCGGTCGGCTGCAGCTGAATCCGGTGTATACGCAAAACAGTCGTGGCAAGTTCGAGCTGCAGGGACTGCAGGCGCTGGGACAGGCGCTGCTGGACGTGCGCCGCTACGCCTGGGACCTGAGCCTGTTCACCAGTGCGGAATTCGATTTTGTCCGATTGCCGGACATTTACACCACCGGTTCGTCCATCATGCCGAACAAGCGCAACCCGGACCTTGTGGAGTTGCTGCGCGCCGCCCATGCCACCGTGCAGGGCGCCGCGGCGGAGATCACCGACACTCTGTCGCTGCCCAGTGGCTATCACCGCGACCTGCAGGCCACCAAGGGGCCGCTGCTGCGTGGATTCAGTCGCGGACTGGCCGCTATGGCCCTGATGCCACGCCTGGTTGCCGGTACCGAATTCGATGAAAAGCGCCTGCGTGCTGCTATCGACCCGGCCATGTATGCCACCGACCGGGCAATTGACCTGGCGCGATCGGGCACCGCATTTCGCGATGCCTACCGCGAAGTGAAGCAGTCATCGCCTGACGCCGGCGATACCGCTTCGCCGGAGGAAAGCATCAACGCACGGGTTTCGCCTGGCGCCGCGGGCAATCTGCGACTGGAGCTGCTGGCGCAGCGTCTGGAACAGCTCGCCGCCGGCTGATTTGCGCACCCTGATGGTGCATTTGCCCGGGGCACCCTGCCAACATTGTGCGCTGCGCCAGCCACCGAGCATCTAAGCCCCTGTCCCATATGCCAATTAGGTGTTGGCACGATTCCTGCTGTATGCCGTCAAAGCCCGCCAGCTTGCGACAACAACATCAGAGGAATCGAAATGAAACGCATTGTGACCATTACCATGCTGCTGGCAGCACAGACCGCAGGTGCCGAGCTGTCTGCAAACCTCGGCTGGCAGAGCGAATACATCTTTCGTGGCATACCGCAAAGCACATCGTCAGCACAAGGCGGCGTGGATTTCGAGAGCGGCGGCTTCTATCTCGGAACCTGGGCAGCCGATGTCGGTGTCGGTGCTGAAATCGATGGTTACGGTGGCTACGGCTGGGAAGTAAACGGCTTCAGTTTCGGCATAGGCGCCACCGGTTACTTCTACACCGATGATTTCGATGATACGTACCGCGAATTAAACCTGAGTCTTGGCCACAGCGCCGTAACGCTCGACTTTGCAGCCGGCGAATACGATAACTTCGCCGGGCCAACCCTGGACTACACCTTTCTGTCAGCCTCCTTCGAGCACGGCAGCGGCCTGTACGGCGTTATCGGCACCTTTGGCGCTGATGCTGAAGGCGATTACTACAGCGTAGGTTATGGCACCGAGGTCAATGGCATCGACCTGTCGGTCGACCTGATCTATTCCGACAACACACTACTCGGTGCGAGTGGCGGCGAGAGCAACCTCGTCTTCAGTATTGGTAAAAGCTTTGATCTGAACCGCTGAGCGTCGCCGTGAAGCTGATCACGATCATCGTCAAACCGCACATGGCGGAGGATGTCCGCCAGGCTTGCGTCCGATTTGGCGTGACCGGTGTAACGGTTACCGAGGTTGATGGGTACGACCATCGGCACGGACATTCGGAGTACTACCGCGGTGCTGAATACAGCGTCGAGTATCTGCCGAAAGTAAAAATGGAGATCGCCGTGCATGACGATATTTACAACAATGTAATCGAAGCAGTTGTTGGAGCCGCGCGTACCGGAAAAGTTGGCGACGGCAGAGTGTTTGTTACCAGCCTGGACGATGCCACCCGGATAAGAACCGGCGAAATTGGCCCGGCAGCAATCTAGTAAATAAAGAAACCAGGAGCAGCAAGTGGATAAAGTCATCGAGTTGAGCTACGCGCTCGACACCTTTTATTTCCTGATGTGTGGGGCGCTGGTCATGTGGATGGCGGCCGGCTTCACCATGCTGGAAGCCGGGTTGGTGCGCGCAAAAAACACCGCCGAAATCCTGACCAAGAATGTTGGCCTCTACTCGATTGCCTGCATCATGTACATGCTGTGTGGTTACGGCATCATGTATGGCGACAGCATCAATTCCTTTATACCCGGCATCGGCATGCTCGGCATTGAGGACAACACTGCCGAGGCCGTACTGGCCGGTGGTGACGATGCGCCCTACTACTCGAATTTATCCGACTTTTTCTTCCAGGTAGTGTTTGTCGCTACGGCAATGTCGATAGTCTCGGGCGCGGTTGCCGAGCGCATGAAGCTGTGGGCATTTCTGGCCTTCGCCGTCGTCATGACCGGGTTTATCTATCCGGTGCAGGGCTTCTGGAAATGGGGCGGCGGCTTCCTGGACAACGCCGGCTTTCTCGACTTTGCGGGCTCTGGCGTCGTGCATATGACCGGGGCTGCTGCGGCGCTCGCTGGCGTGCTGTTGCTGGGACCGCGCGCAGGCAAGTATTCAAAGGATGGTCGCATCTCGGCGATACCCGGCTGCAACCTGCCGTTAGCCACGCTCGGCACGTTTATCCTGTGGCTGGGCTGGTTCGGCTTCAATGGCGGCTCCGAACTGAAGGTTTCCGACGTCGGCGAGGCCAATGCCGTGGCCCTCGTTTTCGTCAACACCAACATGGCTGCGGCTGGCGGCCTGGTCGCCGCATTAGTACTGGCGCGCGCCTGGTTCGGCAAGGCTGATCTGACCATGGCGCTGAACGGTGCGCTGGCCGGGCTGGTCGCCATAACCGCCGAGCCACTGACGCCTGCACCGCTGCTGGCTACGGCGATTGGCGCTGTCGGCGGACTGCTTGTCGTCGGGTCTATTGTGATGCTGGACAAGATTCGTATCGACGATCCGGTTGGCGCGATTTCGGTGCACGGTGTAGTCGGTATCTGGGGCCTGCTGGCGGTTACGTTATCAAATGACGACGCATCGCTCGGCGCCCAGCTGCTTGGTATTGCCGTCATCTTTGCCTGGGTATTCATTACCAGCTTCATCGTCTGGTTCGTTATCAGGAAAGTGATGGGAATTCGCGTTTCCCAGCAGGAAGAAATGGAAGGTGTTGACGTTGGTGAGTGCGGTCTCGAGGCATATCCCGAGTTCACCCTTGGTGCCGGCCGCGGCGGGACTACACCGCTCTCATCGCACGGCGCCTATGCCGCTCAGGCCCGCGTGTCTGAAAGTTAACCCCCGGGGATCGCAGATCATCCCCGATACCTTGAGCCTCCCCCATGCGGGGAGGCTTTTTTTTCGGCATCGTCGCAGGTAGTCGCGGCTGGAAGCCGCTCCCACAGGCCGCTCCCACAGGCCGCTCCCACAGGCCGCTCCCACAGGCCGCTCCCACGAAATGCACCCCTATGTGGCGATTTCTTCCAGCTCAACCCATCGCTCCGCTGCAGCGTCGAGCTCGCTGGTAACAGCGCTCATGCGGTCGAGCACCGGCTGCACTTTTTCATATGGCTGGCTGTAGAAGTCATCGCCGGCAATCTGCGCCTGCAGCTGCGCAAGCTCAGCTTCCAGCGACTCGATACGCGCCGGCAACTGCTCCAGCTCGCGTTTTTCGTTGTAGCTGAGCTTTTTTGGCGCGGCCTCCTTGCGCCGCTGACGATCATCGGCGCGAGCCTGTTTTTGCGCACGCCGTGCGGGGTCATCCACCTCTGCCAGCGCGCGGCCGCGTCGTGCCCAGTCGCTGTAGCCGCCGACGTACTCGTGAATATCACCGTCTGCCTCAAATACCAGGATGCTGGTGACCACATTATCGAGAAACTGGCGATCGTGGCTGACCACGAGCAGTGTGCCCTGGTACTCGACCAGGCGGTTCTCCAGAACCTCCAGCGTTTCGACATCCAGATCGTTCGTCGGCTCGTCGAGTACCAGCAGGTTTGTCGGACGGGTAAAGAGTTTTGCCAGCAGGACCCGGTTACGTTCACCACCCGAGAGTATCTTTACCGGGCTCATCGCCCGCTTCACGTCAAAAAGAAAGCCACGCAGGTAGCCGACGACGTGGCGTGATTTGCCGTTGATGGTGATGTAGTCGCTGCCCTCGCCGACGTTGTACGCAACGGATTTCTCCAGGTCCAGCTCTTGCCGCTCCTGCCCGAAATAGCCGATTTCCAGGCCGGTACCTTGCTTTATCGTGCCCGACTGCGGCTGCAATTCGCCCAGCAGCAGTTTCAGCAAGGTGCTTTTACCGACACCGTTATTGCCGATCAGGCCAATTCGGTCGCCACGCATGATTTTCAGCGACAGCCGGTCGATCAGGTTGTCGTTGTTATAGCTGTAGCAGACGTTCTTTGCCCGGATGACCTTGCGTCCGCTCGACACCGCTTCGTCGATATTGATACGCGCCGTCTGCTGCCGCGCCGGCCGTTCGGCCCGCTCTTCGCGCATCGCCTCCAGCGCGCGTACCCTGCCCTCATTGCGCGTGCGTCGCGCCTTTATACCCTTGCGTATCCACGCCTCCTCCTGCGCCAGCCGCTTGTCGAAACGCGCGTTTTCCACTGCCTCGTCGCCCAGCGCTTTTTCCCGCCGCCGCAGGTAATTCTGGTAATCGCCCGGCCAGCTGACCAGCCGGGTCCGGTCGAGTTCAACAATGCGGGTCGCAAGCTTTTGCAGGAATGCCCGATCATGAGTAATAAACATCACCGCACCGTCGTAGCCACGCACGCGATGCTCCAGCCAGTCGATACTGGCCAGGTCCAGGTGATTGGTAGGTTCATCCAGCAGCAGCAGGTCGGGTTTGCTGACCAGGGCCCGCGCCAGCCCTACCCGGCGCTGCCAGCCACCTGACAGCTGATCCATACGCTGCCCGGCCGGTAACTGCATGTCGCTGATGATGGTGTCGACCAGCTGTTCGAGGTTCCACCCGCCGGCGGCATCGATACGTCGGTGCAGGGCTTCCAGCTCACGCAGCCCGGTCTTGTCCAGATCTGCCTGCGACAGCTGGTTGTATTCACGATGCAGCGCCTGCAGTCGTTGCAGTCCACCGGCCACTGTCTCGCGCACGGTTCCGCTCAGCTGTTGTGGCAAGGTCTGCTCCAGCTGGCTGATACGCAGGTCGGGCAGTACCTGCACGTCCCCGCCGTCGACGATAACCTGGCCGGTGATGATGCCAAAAAGGGTTGTCTTGCCGGCGCCATTGCGACCCACAAGGCAAACCCGTTCGCCTTCCTCGATCGTCAGCGATGCATCCTTCAGTATTTGCTGTTCACCAAAGCGCAGCGCCAGGCGATCGAGTCGAACCAGTGGCATATCAGGCAGAAAGACGCTGGCCAGGCTCGCAAGGTGCACAACGCACCCCGGCATCGCCACGCTCTACCTGCAACGTGGCGTGTTGAATTCGGAAGCGCCGGCCGAGCCCGGTGGTCACGTCCTGCAGGAAACTATCGGTAGCCGCACCGGGCATCACCAGGTGCGCGGTTAAAGCAGTCTCGGTCGTACTCATTGCCCAGATATGCAGGTCATGCACATCGTTCACACCGCTGCGACCCAGCAGGTAGCGACGGACTTCGGCAGGGTCGATATGTCGCGGCACCGCGTCGACCGCCATGTCGACTGACTCGCGTAACAGCCGCCATGTTGCAACAAGTATCACAGCGGCGATCACCAGGCTGAGCGCCGGGTCAATCCACAAACTGCCGGTGACAAGTATCAACACACCAGCGAGCACCACGCCGAGAGAGACCGCGGCATCGGCCGCCATGTGCAGCCAGGCACTGCGGATATTCAGGTCGTGCTCACGGCCACGATGAAACAACATCGCCGTGAAGAAATTGATGACGACGCCGATGGCCGCGACGACAATTACGGTCATGCCGTCGACGGGCTGCGCATCGAGCAGCCGCCCGGCCGCTTCCCACACGATGCCGCCGATGGCGACCAGCAAGAGGACGCCACTGGCAACGGCCGCCAGTATGGTCGCGCGTCGATAGCCATAGGTACGGCGGCCACTGGGCTGGCGACGCGAGATTGCCAGCGCTCCCCACGCCAGCAGCAGCGCCATGACGTCGCCAAGGTTATGGCCGGCATCTGCCAGCAGCGCCAGCGAACCGGACAGAAAACCGAAAACCGCCTCGATGACGACAAAAACGATATTGAGCGCAACACCGAGAGCAAAAGCGCGGCCGTAATCATGGGAGTGCCCGTGCATGGCTATAGGTTACCAGCGGCTGGGCGTGCCGGCACCGGTTGAGGTATAAATAAGGCCATGGCCACACGCACTCTCGGTCAGGTTATTGCTTCGGTCCCGACCTCCGACGGGGCCGGGGTGAAGCTGCGGCGCAGCCTCGGCTCACAGCCGTCGCTGCGCCTCGACCCTTTCCTGATGCTGGACGAGTTTGGCACCGAAAACCCGGATGACTACATTGCCGGCTTTCCGCCGCACCCGCACCGCGGCTTTGAGACCGTCACGTACATGCTCGATGGTCACATGCGTCACGAGGACCATCTGGGCAATGTTGGTGAACTGACCGAGGGCGGCGTGCAATGGATGACTGCCGGTCGCGGCATCATCCACTCCGAGATGCCGCAGCAGAATGAGGGCCGCATGCGCGGATTCCAATTGTGGATTAACCTGCCGGCGGCGGAGAAAATGACCGAGCCGAAATACCGCGACCTGCCGGCGGCCAGGATTCCGCTGGCAGATCTTTCCGGCGGCCAGGCCAAGGTAATCGCCGGGACACTCGAATCGCCGATCGGCAACACGACCGGACCAGTCAGCGGCCTCACGACCGAACCTGTTTTTTTCGACCTGCACCTCGACAGCGGCGCGATTTTTGAGCACCCGGTACCGCCCGGGCACAACGCATTTGTCTATGTCTACGAGGGACGTGCCGTCACCGGACCGGCCGGTGCCGAGAAAGAATTTTTCCCGCAGGCGGCAGCTGTCCTGAATGATGGCGATCGCGTGCGGCTATGCGCACTGGAACACGACACCCGGATGCTGTTGCTGGCTGGCAAGCCACTCAACGAGCCGATCGTGCAACGCGGGCCCTTTGTAATGAACACCGACGAAGAAATCCGCCAGGCAATCGACGACTACCAAAACGGCACGCTGACTTAAAGATCGTCGAACCGGCCCGGCCGGTTCGACTCTTCCTTTAACCTCTTACCCGTGACCAGTCGCCCGCATTACCACGAAGCAACCTGGTCGCAGACAAGTCGCGGCTGAAGCCGCTCCTGCAGAGGTCGTACCAGCTAATGGTGCGGCGGGAGAGAAGACAGTGTTTCCTGGCGGCGACTGCGGTTTCGCCGCCGGAGCCGACAGAGAATACAGTCAGCTCGGCCTGCGGCCTCACGACGGAATCGCTACGCGATAAGTTCGTTCTGCATGTCTCGATACACGCAAATCGGGACCGCCGCTTACCCTTGTTCCAAGGCAGTCGCGGCTGGAAGCCGCTCCCACGAAACCTCGCAGAAAGAAAAAGCCGGCACAAGGCCGGCTTTCAGGTCGTACTCCTGGTGAGCGTTAGTCGGATGATTCGGGCTGGTCGACCAGCTGTACCAGCGCCATGGGCGCGGCATCGCCGGGTCGGTTGCCGATCTTGAGGATACGCAGGTAGCCGCCAGGGCGGTCCTTGAAACGCGGGCCGATCTCGTTGAACAGCTTGGTTACTGCCTTGCGGTCACGCAGCCGGTCAAAGGCAAGGCGGCGACGCTCGACGCCGTCTTTCTTTGCCATGGTGATCAGCGGCTCGACAACGCGACGCAACTCTTTTGCCTTCGGCACCGTGGTGCGTATGGTCTCGTGCTGCAGCAGCGACGTGGACATGTTACGGAACATCGCCTTGCGATGCGGGCTGTTCCGGTTCAGTCGTCTGCCTGACTTTCTGTGTCTCATTGCTCTGATTCCACGTTAGGCCGGGGTATCCTGGCGCAGCACGGGTGGCGGCCAGTTTTCCAGCTTGGTGCCCAGCGCCAGGCCATGGCTGGCCAGCACTTCCTTGATTTCTGTCAGCGACTTCTTGCCGAGGTTTGGCGTACGCAGCAGCTCCACTTCGGTGCGCTGCACCAGGTCGCCAATATAGTTGATGCTCTCTGCCTTGAGGCAGTTGGCCGAACGCACGGTCAGCTCCAGTTCGTCGACCGGACGCATCAGCACCGGGTCGATCTGCGACTCGGCGTAGGCACGGGCGCGATCTTCCTGGCCCTGCAGGTCGACAAACACGCTGAGCTGGTCCTTCAGGATCGAACCGGCCCGACGAATCGCCTCTTCGGCGTCGATGGTGCCATTAGTCTCGATATCGATCAGCAGCTTGTCGAGGTCGGTACGCTGCTCAACACGAGCGGCATCCACCGTGTACGAAACGCGACGAATCGGGCTGAACGAAGCATCCAGCTGCAGCCGGCCAATCGGTCCGGCAATGTCTTCAAAAGTAGTCCGCTGTGTGGCCGGCGTGTAGCCTCGGCCACGCACCACCTTGACCCGCATGCTCAATTCACCACTGCTGGTGAGATTGGCGATGACATGATCGGGGTTCAGCACCTCGACATCGTGATCGCCCTGGATATCGCCAGCGGTGACCACACCTGGTCCGCGCTTGGAAATGCTCAGCACGGCCTCGTCTCGTGCATGCATGCTGATGGCAACCTCCTTGAGGTTCAGCAGGATGTCGACAACATCTTCCTGCACCCCCTCGATGCTGGTGTACTCATGCAGGACACCGTCGATCTCTGCTTCGACGACGGCGCAACCCGGCATGGACGACAGCAAGATACGCCGCAGGGCATTGCCCAGCGTATGGCCGAAGCCGCGCTCCAGCGGTTCGATTGTCACTTTGGCGCGCTGGTCCGTAACCGACTGGACACGGACTACACGCGGCTTGAGAAATTCTGCTACCGATGCCTGCATGGCAACCTCTCGTTGAATACTTTCTGACTAAAACTGTTTACTTCGAGTACAACTCGACAACCAGGTTCTCGTTGATATCCGGCAGGATCTCATCCCGCTCGGGTACCGCCTTGAACGTACCGGTCATCTTTTTCTCGTCTACTTCGACCCATTCCGGCCGGCCTACCTGGCTGGCAATACTCATCGCATTTGCGATGCGGGCCTGCTCGCGCGCCTTGTCGCGCACGGCAATAATGTCGCCCGCCTGCACCTGGCAGGAGGGTATGTTTACGGTCGTCTCGTTCAGGACAATCGCCTTGTGCCGAACCAGCTGACGCGCCTCGGCGCGGGTTGATGCAAAACCCATGCGATACACCACGTTGTCCAGCCGCGACTCGAGCAGCTTGAGCAGGTTCTCGCCGGTCGAGCCCTTCTGCCCGGCCGCACGCGTGTAGTAACCGCGAAACTGCTTCTCCAGCACGCCATACATACGACGAAGCTTTTGCTTCTCACGCAGCTGCAGCCCGTAATCGGACAGCCGTGGCCGGCGCTGTGGCGCCCCGCCCGGCGGCACCTGCGACTTGCACTTGGTTTCCAGCGGCCGCACTCCGCTTTTCAGGAACAGATCCGTTCCTTCGCGGCGCGACAGTTTGCATTTTGGTCCGGTGTATCTTGCCATTGAATTAAATCCTCAGACCCGGCGCTTTTTCGGTGCCCGGCAACCGTTGTGTGGAATCGGTGTTACGTCGGCGATGAAGCTGATGCGAAAGCCCGTTGCATTAAGCGCACGAACCGCGGACTCGCGCCCCGGGCCCGGGCCCTTTACCCGGACTTCCAGGTTTTTCACGCCGTAATCCTTGGCCGCATTGCCGGCTTTTTCCGCTGCCACCTGGGCCGCGAATGGCGTCGACTTGCGCGAACCACGGAAACCGCAGCCGCCGGCCGTGGCCCACGACAGCGCGTTACCCTGACGGTCGGTAATCGTAATGATGGTGTTGTTAAAAGACGCGTGCACGTGCGCAATCGCATCGATCACGGTCTTTTTGACTTTCTTTTTGGTGGTTGTCGTTTTGGCCATGACTTATCTCTTGATTAACCGGCGCGGGCCCTTGCGGGTGCGGGCGTTAGTACGGGTGCGCTGACCACGCAGCGGCAGACCGCGACGATGGCGGATACCGCGGTATGTACCGAGGTCCATCAGCCGCTTGATGTTCATGGCTGTTTCACGCCGCAGGTCACCCTCGACGCTGAGCTTGCCAACTTCGTCGCGCAACTTGTCCACTTCAGGCTCAGCAAGATCCTTGATCTTCATGCTGGGATCTATGCCTGCCGCCGTGCAGATTTTCGCTGCAGTGGTACGACCGACACCGAAGATATGCGTCAGCGCGATCACAGTGTGTTTGTGATCTGGAATATTTATGCCGGCAATACGTGCCATAAGCTGCTACCTCAACCCTGCCGTTGCTTGTGACGCGGATCTTTACAGATCACGCGTAAAACCCGTTTACGCCGCACTATCTTGCAGTTGCGGCACATTTTCTTGACCGATGCCCGTACTTTCATCGTGGTCTCCCAATCCGCCTCAGCGGACCCTGCCGGCGCGACCATAGCCGCGCAGGTTAGCTTTCTTCATCAGGCCCTCGTACTGGTGCGACATCATGTGCGCCTGCATCTGCGACATGAAGTCCATCACCACTACGACGATGATGAGTAGTGAAGTGCCGCCAAAGTAAAACGGCACGTTAAATTGCAAAATCATGAACTCCGGCAGCAAACACACGGCGGTAACGTACATCGCGCCCCACAGTGTCAGGCGCGTGAGCACCAGGTCGATGTACTCGCCGGTCTGGCGCCCTGGCCGGATTCCGGGAATAAAGGCGCCGGAGCGTTTCAGGTTGTCTGCCGTCTCGCGCGAGTTGAAGACCAGCGCGGTGTAGAAGAAGCAGAAAAATATGATCATCGCCGCGTAAAGCAGGATGTAGATCGGCTGGCCCGGGGCCAGCGTGCTGGCAATATTCTGCAGCCAGCCAAAACCTTCCTGGGTTCCAAACCAGCTCGCGATAGTGGCCGGGAACAGGATGATACTGGAGGCGAAGATCGGCGGAATCACGCCGGACATGTTCAGCTTGAACGGCAGATGGCTCGACTGGGCCTGCATCAGCTTGCGACCCTGCTGGCGCTTGGCGTAATTGACCGTGATACGACGCTGACCGCGTTCGACAAAGACCACAAAATACGTGACCGCGAGCACCAGCAGGAACAGCGTCAGCGCCAGCAGCGGATGCATCGAACCGTTGTTAACCAGCTCCAGCGTGCCGCCGATAGCGGCCGGCAGACCCGAGATAATGCTGGCCAGGATGATCATGGAAATACCGTTACCGATGCCACGCTCGGTAACCTGCTCGCCCAGCCACATCAGGAACATCGTGCCGGTAACCAGTGTCGTCGCCGCGATAAACACGAACTGTGGACCCTGGTAAAGCGTCACGCCCTGGGTCTGCAGGGCCGAAGCAGCAGCAATCGACTGGAACAGCGCCAGGCCAACGGTGCCATAACGGGTGTACTGGGTGATCTTGCGCCGCCCGGCCTCGCCTTCTTTTTTGAGCGCAGCCAGCGACGGCACCACTACCGACATCATTTGCATGATAATCGAGGCGGAAATATAGGGCATGATCCCGAGGGCAAAAATACTCAGGCGCTCCAGCGCGCCGCCCGAGAACATGTTGAACATGTTGACGATAGATCCCGACCCCATCTGGTCGAAGAACTGCTCCAGCGCGACCGGATCGATACCGGGCACCGGCACAAAGGTACCGATGCGATAAACGATCAACGCGCCGGCCAGGAACAGCAGACGCTTGCGAAGCTCCGCGAACTTCGGCGCTTCGCCGCCCAGTACGGCGGATGCTGCTGTTGGTGCCTTGGCCACTCGTTAGCCCTCGATTTTGCCGCCGGCCGCTTCAATAGCAGCGCGGGCGCCCTTGGTTACTGCAACACCGCGTACGGTGACTGCATCATTGATTTCGCCTGACAGGATGACCTTTGCCTTCTTGGCAAATGCGCTGATGATATTGGCGCTTCTCAGCGCATCCATATCGACCACGCCATCGTTGCCGGCTGCCACTATGGCCGCTTCATGCAAACGCACTTCACCGGTGTAGCGCGCCTTGCGCGAATGAAAGCCCACCTTTGGCAGACGTCGCTGCAGCGGCATCTGGCCGCCTTCGAAGCCCACCTTGTGATAGCCGCCCGAGCGCGCCTTCTGGCCCTTCTGGCCTCGCGCGCTGGTCTTGCCGTGGCCACTCGAACGGCCGCGTCCGAGCCGCTTCTCGCGCTGCTTGCTGCCCGCAGCCGGTTTAATTGTGTTCAATCGCATTTCAGGCATCCTCTACCCGCAGCAGGTACGAAACCTTGTTGATCATGCCGCGGTTTTCCGGGGTGTCGATTACCTCGACAGTGTGGTTGATCCGGCGCAGACCCAGTCCCGCCACGCAAGCCTTGTGGCTGGCGAGACGGCCGCTCTTGCTCTTGATCAATGTCACCTTGATTGTCTTGCTCTTAGCCATCTGTCATCAGTCCAGTATGTCTTCGACCCGCTTGCCGCGTTTTGCCGCAATCGATTCCGGCGAGCGCATCGAAGTCAGGCCATTAACGGTGGCGCGCACGACGTTAATCGGGTTACGCGATCCATAACTTTTCGCCAGCACGTTACGAACGCCGGCGCATTCGAAAACAGCGCGCATCGCCCCGCCGGCAATAATGCCGGTACCGTCGGATGCAGGCTGCATGTATACCTTGGTCGCACCATGGTGCCCTTCGATGGCGTACTGCAGCGTATCTTCGCGCAGCGGCACGTCCTGCAACGCACGACGGGCGGCCTGCATGGCCTTCTGAATTGCCACCGGCACTTCACGCGCCTTGCCGTAGCCGTAACCCACCTGCCCGGCACCGTCGCCGACCACAGTCAGCGCGGTAAAACCAAACTGGCGGCCACCCTTTACTACTTTGGCCACGCGGTTGACAGTAACCAGCTTTTCAATCAGCTCGTCGTTGCCTGAATTGTCCATTCTCGCCATAAAACGAATCCTTAAATACTAGAATTGCAGCCCGGCTTCGCGGGCTGCGTCGGCCAGCGCCTTGACGCGGCCGTGGTAACGAAAACCGGAACGATCAAAAGCCACTTTCTCGATACCGGCTGCTTTGGCTTTTTCAGCTATTGCCTTGCCAACCGCCTCGGCGGCCGCCTTGTTGCCGGTGGCCTTGAGACCTTTGGCCACATCCTTCTGGACCGTGGAAACGGCTGCCAGCACGGTGCCGCCATCGGGACCAATGATCTGAGCATAGATATGCCGCGGCGTGCGGTGAACGCTGAGCCGGTTGATCCCCAGATCGCGCATCTTGGCACGCGACTTCCTGGCGCGACGTAAACGAGTAACTTTCTTTTCCATCGTCAGTGCCTACTTTTTCTTCGCTTCTTTCAGAATGATCTGCTCATCTGAATAGCGAACACCTTTACCTTTGTATGCGTCTGGCGGCCGGTAGGCGCGAATATCGGCCGCAACCTGACCCACCACCTGCTTGTTGGCGCCTTTGACCACAATCTCGGTCTGGCTGGGGGTCTCGATCGTGACCCCCTCCGGCACCTCGTATTCCACCGGATGCGAAAAACCCAGCGTCAGGTTCAGCTTTTTGCCCTGCGCCTGCGCGCGGTAGCCAACCCCGTGCAGCTCAAGCTTGCGCTCAAAGCCGCTTGTCACTCCGGTGACCATGTTGCTCAGCAGAGCACGGGTAGTACCGGCCAGCGCAATCGACGTACGCGAACCGTCCTGGGCCGCCACCGTCAGCAGGTTTTCGTCCTGATCGATCTTCACCTGCGGGTGCAGCTTCATCTGCAGCGACTCTTTGCCGCTTTTCACGGTCACCTGCCCGTTGGCGAGATTGAACTCAACGCCCTTGGGCAATTCGACCGGTATTTTTGCAACTCTCGACATCGTAATTTCCTTTAGGACACCACGCACAGCACTTCGCCGCCCTGCCCTTCGGAACGCGCCTGGCGGTCGGTCATGACACCGCGTGATGTGGAAACAATGGCTACGCCAAGCCCGCCCATCACCTTCGGCAGGTCGTCCTTGCCACGGTAAATACGCAGGCCGGGACGGGACACACGACGCAGGTCGGCAATGACCGGTTCGCCTCGGTGGTAACGCAGGCGAATGCTAAGCACCGGCTTGCCGTCTTCGTTGCCGGTCTGGAAATCGTCGATATAACCTTCGTCACGCAGCACCTTCGCGATAGAGCTTTTCATGCGCGTGCCGGGCATCGACACCTCGACCTTGCCGGACAATTGCGCATTGCGGATGCGCGTCAGCATGTCGGCAATAGGATCAGTCATACTCATCGTTAAATACTCCTACCAACTCGCCTTGCGCAGGCCCGGTATCTCGCCGTCCATGGTTGCCTCACGCAGCTTGTTACGCGCCAGGCCGAACTTGCGATAAAAGCCATGCGGCCGGCCGGTAATCGAGCAGCGGTTACGCTGCCGAGACGGGCTGGCATCACGCGGGAGCTTCTGCAGCTTCACCTGCGCTTCGCGCCGCTCCTCATCCGACGACTTGGGCGAACGAATAATCTCTTTGAGCAGCGCGCGCTTGGCGGCACACCGCTTCGCAATCTTCTGGCGCTTGCGCTCGCGCTGTATCATTGAAGTCTTAGCCATCAGCTACTCAATCCTTGTTTACGGAACGGGAAATTGAACGCTTCGAGCAGCGCTCTGCCCTGTTCGTCATTTTCGGCACTGGTTGTAATCGCAATATCCAGGCCACGGGTGGTATCGATCTGGTCAAAATCGATTTCCGGAAAAATAATCTGCTCGCGCACGCCCAGGCTGTAGTTGCCCCGACCGTCAAACGCCTTCGGGCTCAGGCCGCGGAAGTCACGCACACGCGGTGCGGCAACGTTGATCAGGCGATCGAGAAATTCGTACATGCGTTCGCGGCGCAACGTGACCTTGCAGCCAATAGGCATGCCATCACGGAGCTTGAACGCAGCAACCGACTTTCGGGCACGGCGCATCAGCGGCTTCTGGCCGGCGATTTTCTCCATATCTTTCATGGCAAAATCCATGACTTTCTTGTCGGCCACGGCTTCACCCACGCCCATATTGAGCGTGATCTTGGTGATGCGAGGTACCTGCATCGAATTTTTCAGGCCGAGCTTCTTCTGAATTTCTCCAGCAAGCTCGCTCTGATATTTTTCCTGTAAACGTGACATTGTCTTTTCTCAAATCGCGCGCTGGGGCGCGTTTATGCCCTTTCGGGTACTCCCACAATCAAATATCGACTACGTCGCCGCTCTTGAAGACGCGCACTTTCTTGCCATCTTTTTCGACGCGAAAACCGACTCGCTCACCTTTCTTCGACTTCGCGTTAAAAACGAGTACGTTCGAAATATCCATCGGCATCGCCGTATCTTTGATACCGCCGGCCTCACCGATATTCGGGTTCGGCTTGATATGCTTCTTGGCGATGTTTACGCCCTCAACCAGCACGCGCTGATCATCAAATACCTGCAAAACAGTGCCACGACGGCCTTTGTCCTTGCCAGTCGTTACGATGACTTCGTCGCCTTTTCTAATCTTATTCACTTAGAGAACCTCAGGGGCCAGCGAAATAATCT